>JAPKMU010000400.1 GCA_026645745.1 Anaerolineae bacterium
AAGTCCGGCGCGATGGCAGAAGTCAATCGACTTGGGATCGCCGCCGTGTTCACCGCAGATACCGACTTCGATATCAGAACGGGTGGATTTACCCTTCTCAACCGCCATACGGATGAGAACGCCGACACCGGCTTCGTCCAACACTTGGAAGGGATTTTCCTTCAGGATACCCTGTTCAACGTATTCGAGCAGGAACTTACCTTCCGCGTCGTCACGGCTGATCCCGAACGTGGTCTGGGTCAGGTCATTCGTGCCGAACGAGAAGAATTCGCTGTGTTCCGCCATCTTGTCCGCCAGAATGGCAGCGCGCGGCAGTTCGATCATCGTGCCGACTTTGTAGTGAACCGACACGCCAAGTTCGCCCATCACCTTATCACCGATGCGGGTAATGACTTCACGCATAATGGCGACTTCGTTGGGTTCGTTGGTGACCGCGACCATGATTTCCGGTCGCACGTCCATGCCTTCTTTGACAAGCTGGCACGCCGCGCGGAAGATCGCCTCAACCTGCATTTCGGTGATCGCCGGACGCATAATGCCCAAGCGCGTCCCGCGCAGACCGAGCATCGGGTTGAACTCCTGCAAGCCTTCGACAGCCTTCATCAGTTCTTCGATGCGGGTGAGTTCGTTCGGGCGGTCGCCCATCAAGCGCAGACCGGCGGCGCGCAGCGCGAGCTGCTCGTGCCCCGGCATGAATTCATGCAGCGGCGGGTCAAGCAGACGGATGATGACCGGATAGCCGTCCATCGCCTTGAAAATGCCGTAGAAGTCGTCCTGTTGGAAGACGAGAAGCTGCTTCAGGTGCTTGGCTTCTTCTTCGCTGCCGGGTTCGCTGAGGATCATTGCCTGCACGATTGGGAGACGTTCTTCTTGGAAGAACATGTGCTCCGTGCGGCACAGACCGACGCCTGCCGCGCCGTAATCACGCGCACGACGCGCATCCTTCGGGTAGTCTGCATTCGCCAGCACGCCGAGGCGGCGAATTTCGTCCGCCCAGCCGAGCAAACGCTTGAGGTAAGTTTCGCGGTTGAAGTCCGGCTCAACGCGGGCAATTTCACCGACGAATACTTCACCTGTACCGCCGTCAATGCTGATCAGATCGCCTTCGTGAACGACGACTTCATTGACCGTCATCGTGCGCGTGCTCAGGTTGATATCGAGCGCTTCAGCACCGCTGACGCACGGCACACCGAACTGACGGGCGACGACTGCCGCATGGCTGGTCGCGCCGCCGCGTGAGGTGAGAATACCCTTGCTGGCGAGCATCCCGTGAACATCGTCCGGCTTGGTTTCCGGGCGCACCATCACGACTGCTTTACCGGATTTGCCCCACTTCTCCGCGACATCCGCATCGAAGGCGGCGACACCGACGGCTGCGCCGGGGCTGGCGTTCACGCCCTTCGCCAAATAGCGGTTGCCCTTGACGGCGGCGGCTTTGGACTCAATGTCAAACTGCGGGTGGAGGAGGTTGAGGACGTGTTCGGTCTTGACGCGCTTGACCGCTTCTTCTTTGCTGATTACGCCTTCATCGACCATTTCAACGGCAATGCGGACGGCGGCGCGTGCGGTGCGCTTGCCATCGCGGGTCTGGAGCATCCACAGGCGACCGTCTTCAATCGTGAATTCGACGTCCTGCATTTCACGGTAGTAGGACTCAAGCTGCGCGGCGATGCCGACGAACTGGGCATATACAGCGGCGTTGGTCTGTTCCAACTGACTGATCGGTTCAGGCGTGCGGATACCCGCAACCACGTCTTCGCCCTGCGCGTTCATGAGGAAGTCGCCGAACAGTTTCTTTTCGCCCGTTGACGGGTTGCGCGTGAAGGCAACGCCCGTGCCGGAGGTGCTGCTCAGGTTGCCGAACACCATCGTCTGCACGTTGACCGCCGTGCCGAGATCGTGCGGGATGCCAGCGGCGTTGCGATAGTCAACAGCGCGCCGACCGTTCCAGCTCTTGAACACGGCTTCGATTGCCAGCGCAAGCTGCTTGAAGGGGTCTTGCGGGAAGGGTTCGCCCACTTCTTTGGCGTAGGTCGCCTTAAAAACTTCGGTGATGCTCTTCCAGTCTTCAGCGGTGAGTTCGACGTCCTGCTTGACGCCGCGCGCTTTTTTGACTTCGGTCAGGTGATCTTCAAAGGCTTCGTCGGTGATGTTCATCACGACTGTACCGAACATCTGCACAAGGCGGCGGTAGGAGTCATAGATGAAGCGGGGGTTGCCCGTTTTTTCGACGAGGGCGGCGGCGGTTTCGTCCGTCATGCCGAGGTTGAGAACGGTGTCCATCATGCCGGGCATAGAGAATTTTGCGCCGGAACGGACGCTGACGAGGAGTGGGTTGCTCGGATCACCGAAAACGCGCCCCGCCTTCTTTTCGACTTCTTTGAGGGCTTCAAGCGCCTGTTCCCACATGCCATCGGGGAACGAGCCGCTTTCCTGATAAGCGTTGCAAGCGCGGGTGGTGATGGTGAAGCCGGGCGGGACGGGAACGCCAGCGCGGGTCATATCCGCCAAGCCAGCGCCTTTACCACCCAACAAGCCTTTTACATCATCCCATTTTTTACCAATGAACGATTCGACTTTTTCAATGTCGCTAAACAGATAAACCCATGTTGGGGTTTGCGCGGTGCCCTGCGAGTTTTTGCTGCGGGGCGCAGCCGTAGAAGCCATGAGGTCGTACTCCTTAGTTCTTCTCAAGTGTGATGTGGCATACATTCCGATTGTCCTTCCCGGTTTCGAATGCGGGTACTGACAATCGTCGTGGGTGGCGCGTCATTTGTCAGGTAATGTGAGGATCGCGGTTGTCAGTTTGATCGCCGCCGCTCAAGCCCGATGGTTTGTCTGATATTCAAAACCGTTCTCATTCCTAAAAAGCTCCTCACCCACTGCCCTTTGGTTAGAGAGGGGAGAAAATAGGTGCTTTGCTCCTGCTCTCTATCGCGTTCGATGGAAAGGGGGCGATACTAGATTTTTCACCTACTGCTCCTCACCCCCCGTCCCCCTCTCCAAACCTTGTTTAGAGAGGGGGTGAAATGCAGCACGTTTGTTTTCCCCTCTCTATCGCTTGCGATGGAGAGGGGTGGCGCACCGAAGGTGCGACGGGGTGAGGATTTAATGTCGCCCCTCAGCTATCGCTTGTGTGCGAGAGGGAGAGGGGGCGAGGATGTGTTTGCACAAAACTGTCGGAGTCAAAATCGAGTTCGGGGGAAGGATTTTGATTTGACCCTTCATGAACCCTCTTGACATCATATTCAATTCGTGCTACGCTGACTCATGTGCGGGTCGAAGTGAGTGGGTTACCGCTGATAACGGACAGGTTGCGGGTTCGAGTCCCGTCGTGTGCGCAAGCACGCGTAGCTCAACTGGATAGAGCAGTTTTCCCATTCGCGCCACTTATCCGCACTTTTTGAAAATCGCACGATCAGCAGCCCATGTGCGGGTCGATGTGAGTGGCTTATCTCTAAAGAAGATCAGACCTATGGGTCTGCCGCCATTCGCGCCACTTATCCGCACATTTTTTATCCCTATGTGCCGGGAGGCGATTCCCGATGAACGCTTACAAGCAGCACATCCGCAATCAGAAGGCAGTTCCGCAAACCGCGCCGATCCCCGGTAAGGAGATGGTGCGCAACAACGCGGGCGGCTACGTCTTTCAAGTCGATCAATGGGAACGTCTGCGCCGCTTCTTGATTCTGGGGAGCGAAGGCGGCACGTATTACGTCACTGAACGCGCGCTGACCACCGAAAACGCCGAACATGTCCTCAAGTGCATCGCTGAGGATGGCGCTCGCGTGGTGGCGGAGACGGTCGCCGTCTCGGACGCGGGGCGCGCCCCCAAAAATACCCCGGCGATCTTCGTGTTGGCGCTGTGCGCCGCACGCGGTGATGAAGTCACCCGCCGCGCCGCGCTTGATGCGCTGCCGAAGGTATGCCGCACCGGAACGCACCTGTTCCAATTCGCGGAATTTGTCGATGGCATGCGTGGGTGGGGTCGCGGACTCCGCCGTGCGATCAGCGCGTGGTACAACGGACACGAAGCGCACGATCTCGCCTATCAAGCGGTGAAGTACCGCCAGCGTGAAGGCTGGTCACACCGCGACCTGCTCCGGCTGGCGCACCCATCGCCCGTTGACGAAGCGCACGATGCGATCTACCGCTGGATCACCGCACGACCAAGTGCAGACGCGGCGCGTCAGGCGTCGATTGCGTGGTCAACCGCGAAAAACGCGCCGGGAACTGCCGCGCTTGATCTGATCTGGGCATTCGAAGCGGCGCAGCACGCAAAGACTGATCACGCTATCGTGCGCTTGATCCGCGATCACGACCTGCCGCGTGAAGCGATCCCGACCGATTGGTTGTTCTCAGTGGATGTATGGGATGCGCTTCTCGCAAAGATGCCGATGACCGCCATGATCCGCAACTTGGGCGTGATGACGAAGCTCCGCTTGGTTGAAGCGGGCAGCGATGCCGAACGGCTGATCGTCAGCCGCTTGCGCGACGAAAAAGCGCTACGCAAGGCACGCATCCATCCGATTGCCGTACTTTCGGCGCTGATGGTGTACGGGCGTGGTCAAGGCGTGCGCGGCTCAGGCGAATGGACACCGACCGAGGCGATCAAGCGGGCGCTTGACGAAGCGTTTTATCTCGCGTTCCTGAACGTCGAACCGGCGAACAAGCGCTTTTTGCTGGCGCTCGACGTGTCCGGCTCGATGAGTATGGGCGAGATCGCGGGCGTACCGGGGTTGACTCCGCGTATGGCGTCGGCGGCGCTGGCATTGATGACGGCGCGCACCGAAGCGAATCACCGCTTCATGGCATTCTCAAACACGTTCATGCCGCTGAAGATTCACGCCGATATGCGCCTTGAAGAGGCGATCAAGGCGGTGAGCGACCTGCCCTTCAAGGGGACGGACTGCGCGCTGCCGATGATCTGGGCGCTTGAAAACAAGATTCCGGTCGAAGTGTTCGTCGTGATGACCGATAACGAAACATGGGCGGGGCAGATTCACCCGTCACAGGCACTT
>JAPKMU010000401.1 GCA_026645745.1 Anaerolineae bacterium
GTCATTCGTGCGTGAGCATACCGATCTGTTTGACCGGATCAATCTCTGTAACATCCCGGAAGACTCGTCAACGTTGGAGCTGCTGACAGCGCGCTTAAGGTCATGCGGCTTCTTTGCAGATACGGTTCTGCAAGAGGTATGCCCGATTATCCGTCTGCCGGATTCGTGGGAAGCCTATCTTGAGCAGCTTGACAAGAAACAGCGTCACGAACTGCGCCGTAAACTGCGCCGTGCTGAAGAATCCGAAATTGAACATTCGATCGTCGATCACACGCATGATTTACAAGCCATGATCGATCAGTTTCTCCAGTTGATGCGATCTAGCCATCCCGAAAAGGCGCGCTTTTTGGAAAATGAGAAAAACCTCGCCTTCTTCAATCGCGTTTTGCCTGTTGTGTTTGCAAAAGGATGGCTAAAACTCAGCTTCTTGGTGGTCAACGGCATACCAACAGCGACCTACTGCGATTTTGACTACCAAAATCAAATTCTGGTGTACAACAGCGGACTTCTACCCGAACAACACGCGAATTTGAGTCCGGGCATCGTTCTGTTGTGCTTGAATATTCGCCACGCGATTGAGCAAGGACGCAGCGTCTTCGACTTCCTGCGCGGTAATGAAACCTATAAGTACCGCATGGGGGCAGTTGATACCCGCGTCTACAAACTGCGCGCCAGTTTAGGCGAAGGCGCTCCAGAAATCGTTGAGAGCGTTCACGACTGATGGAAGCTGCTCAAAATGCGGGAGACCTCGTGTCGGCGTGATGCGAACTGCCCGCCAGTTTGGGCATTGTGCGAGCGTATCTGGCAGCGTGTCAAACCGTACGAATTCATCCCGGTCGTACAAGACGAGTACAGGAAGTGTGAGTTTTTCGTACACTTCCTCACGGATGTGGCGCGAAAACAGCTTGCCACTGACGAAGTAGAACGGCGCAAAACGTGCCCCATGCTGGTGTGCAGTGTGATAGTCGTAAGCGATCATCCCTTCATCTGGCGCACCCTCAAAGCTCTGCTTCAAAAAATAACGAATGCTTGAGCGCGTCGTCAGGGCATCATATATCCCCTGACTCCACAGCGGAAACCGGAACAGCGCGAGCGCAATATCACTCGCGCTTGAGCTGCTGGCGCGCTGAGATGCCTGCGTATTCTCTCGCCGGGTGAATCCACTCGGCGAAATAAGGCTGAGCGAGTGAAATAAGTCCGGGCGCATGTGTGCCGCGCGCGACGCGAATTCACTTCCTAACGACAATGCGATTACATCAGCGGGAACACCAACTCTTTGCTCAAGCAGATCAATTATCGCTTGGGCATACAATTCAGGAGAGTACATGCGGTCTGCGCGTTCGGAGAATCCGAAACCCGGCAGGTCAAGCGCATAAACCGGACGTTTTCCGCGATAGTGATCAAAAAGCGGACGCATTTCATAGCTCGATCCTGCCGCATTGATGCTGTGCACCAGTACCAGCGGTCGCCCTTCTCCGCTCGAATCGGCATAATAATTCAAGAATCCTGTACCCGTTCCCGCAAACCGTTCTTGAAGCGCATCGACCGCGGGTGGCAGCGGCATGTCATGATCGATGACAAGACGGCTGTAGGTTAGCCAACTGCCAACTACCCCGCCAACAACTGTTCCGATTACTTGCAGCGCGTTTGGGCGCTTTTCGTCTCGCATCGCAGGGTAATCCCTTTCTCTGCCGTTGAAACGGCGTCGTTCTTCCATTAGAGTTATCCGATGTCATCGTAATCCATCGCCTTAAATCGCTGGTGAGAAGATTTACTCAGATTCGGTGAGGTCTATGTTCCCACGCGGGTATCCGACGTATAACCTTGAGCATCCGTTTTTACTGCCTACTCCCGTGCGGATCGGAGCGTCGCCGCTGTTTACCGGACGCGACGTTACCATCGCCTTCATCGACTCTGGTTTTTATCCTCATCCCGATCTTGGTAATCGGGTTTTGCTTCATGTAGATGCCAGCACTGATCCGGTGATTGTGAGTAATACACGCTTTCGCCGCCCCATGTGGTATTCATGGCACGGGATGATGACAAGCGTGATTGCGTGCGGTGACGGACGCTCATCAAACGGGTTTTATCGCGGAACCGCATCAGACGCGCACCTTGTGTTGATCAAAGTCAGCACGCCGAACAAAGAAATTAAAGAGCGTGACATACTGCGCGGTATGAATTGGCTGATCGCCAATGGCGAACGGTTAGGCGTTCGCATTGTGAATATTTCCGTTGGCGGTGACTTTCCTAGCGATGACCCTGAGCACCCGCTGTATGCAGCCGTGTGCGCGCTTATCGACAAAGGGATCATTGTGGTCGTAGCGGGAGGAAACAGCCCCGGAAGCCCGCTCGTGCCACCCAACAGCGCCCCAGAAGCGATTGCCGTTGGCGGTTACGACGATCACAATACGCTTGACTATACGCGCTGGACTCTCTACCAAAACAGTTTCGGAAATGCCCATGATGGGACGTCTAAGCCTGATCTCGTCGCTCCTGCCAAGTGGATCGCCTCACCTATTCTCCCTCACACGCCGGTCGCGCGTGAAGCGCGCTGGTTGTCCGCCCTGCTTGATCTCAAGCCGGGGGATCACGAAGGGTTACAGCAAATTCTCCGTCAAGGCGCACATGATTTGCCATTGTCCCGCAGCGAAATCACCAGTCCTTCGGATGCAGTACAAGCAAAACTGCTCGGACGCATTCACGAACATAAGATCGTCGATGCACACCACCAATATGTTGAAGGTACATCCGTCGCAGCGGCGATTGTCTCTGGCTTGGCTGCGCAGCTTCTCGAGGTGAACTCAAGTTTGACACCCCCAGAAGTTAAAGCTATTCTCATCGAAACAGCAAAACGCATTCCCGATTCTCCACACGAGCAGCAGGGAGCCGGAGTCATCGACGCCGCGGGAGCTGTTGCATTAGCCGATGCCATTCATCCAAGACGGAAAAGATGAACCGCGAGTATCATCGATGGTACAGCCCGTCACTTAGCCGTGACATGGAACTCCTCGTATTTGGTCATTCTGGCGCGCGTATCTTGGTCTTCCCAACCTCAATGGGAAGGTTCTATGAATGGGAAGATCGCGGAATGATCGCTGCACTCAGCCATCACATCAACAATGGATGGCTTCAGGTGTATTGTGTCGATAGTGTTGATTCGGAAAGCTGGTACTGCTGGTGGGCACATCCGGGTGGGCGAGCATACCGCCACCAGCAGTATGATGCATATCTACTCAACGAAGTCCTCCCCCTGATGTACGCAAAAAACAGCAGCAGTTACACCATGACGCTCGGCGCGAGCTTCGGCGCATATCACGCTATGAATTTTGGTCTGCGCCATCCTGATCGCGTCAACCGCATCATCGCGTTGAGTGGGTTATTCAATATTCGCCGTATGACAGGCGGTTACACCGACGAAAACGTATACTTCAATAATCCGGTTGATTTCATCGCCAATGAAGGCGATCCCTATCGACTCGAACGGTTGCGCCAGCAAGACATCATCATGGCAACCGGAACGGATGACCGCTTGATCGACAGCGCGCGCGAAATGTCTGCCGTTTTGTGGAATAAAGGCATCGGAAATGCGCTGCGCGAGTGGAACGGGTGGTATCACGATTGGAACTACTGGCAAGAAATGACGCTGAAGTACATCGGCGGACATGATTAGCGGCTTTTCAAACTAAACTTGAGGAAAATATGTCAACTGAACCGCTGAAAATCGGGTTGCTCGTCGGGCGTGAGTGGTCATTTCCTCCCGCCTTTATCGAAGAAGTCAACCGTAGGAATGAAGGCGTTACCGCCGAGTTCGTTAAGTTAGGCGGGACGCGCATGAATGAAACCACGCCGTATCGCGTAATTATTGATCGCATTTCGCACGAAGTCCCCTACTACCGCGTCTATCTCAAGAACGCGGCGCTGCAAGGGACGAAGATCATCAACGATCCGTTCATGTGGTCAAGCGACGATAAACTTTTTGGCGCGGCATTGGCGACTAAGCTCGGCGTCGCGTCGCCTAAAACATTGGTACTGCCGAATAAACAGTATGTCCCCGGTATTGTTCCCGGCGAAAGTCTGCGTAACTTGATGTATCCGCTCAACTGGGAATGGGTAGCAGAATACATCGGAATGCCGTGTATTTTGAAAGACGCGCATGGCGGCGGTTGGCGTGATGTGTATGTTGTGCATTCGGTAAGCGAATTGATCTGGCGTTATGACCAATCCGGGCTGCTAACAATGATCGCGCAGGAATACATCCAGTGGGACGATTATGCGCGCTGCATGTGTTTGGGTCAGGATAACATTTACGTGATGAAGTATGATCCGCGTTCACGCGTTTATCACGAAGAACATGGTTTCTCGCCGGAACTGCATGAGCGCATGGTGAGCGACTGCCGCGCTCTAAACACGGCGCTTGGCTATGACATGAACACGGTCGAATTTGCCATTCGTGATGGCGTGCCCTATGCGATTGATTTCATGAATCCAGCGCCGGACATGGATGTGAATTCGCTGGGCAGAAAGCACTTCGATTGGATGGTCAGCAATATGGCTGATCTTGCTATCCGATTGGCGAAATCGGATGAAGCAACGGGTGATCGTTACATGTGGTATCGGATGCTGCGCGATCAGGCGGACTCGTCTCCGTAGGAGCAAGCCAGTATGTCAAGCGAAGCGATTGATCGCTATCATGACCTCTTTACCGAAACCGTAGCCTTTGAAACCGAAGCGGCGCTCAACAGCGAGTTGTTGAGACGCCGCTGTTATTTTGGCACCCGTCCGCTGTGCACTGTGCTTCGCCCAAACTTTTACACGCCGGATGAATACGCTTTTTTGAAGCGGCAAACCGAGCTGTTGTTGAGTGCGTTTCGCAAAGCACATGCCGCCTGTGTGAGCGACCCGGCGCTGCGCGCGCAGCTTGCGCTTGAAGCATGGGAAGAATCGCTGTTCAGTGCGGATATCGGCTTCAAGGTACCGTGGACGACCTCGCGTTTAGATTCGTTTTATCACACGGATA
>JAPKMU010000402.1 GCA_026645745.1 Anaerolineae bacterium
CCGTCGTCCGGCGGCAGCGCTTTGATCACCGAAAACACAGCTTTTTCGCCGCACGTCTCCCGGATGAACGCCTGCATCCCCTCATCTGCATCAGCGCGGCGGAGAGTCCACAACACCGCCGACGCGAACACCCCGGATTTCAGGTCGATCCCTTTGTACTTCATCATCGGCAAAAATCGTTCGATTGCCGGGCGGAGTTCGGCGCGCAGCGCGTCTGCGTCGGTCATCGTGCGAGTCCTTATTCGGTTGAGGGTATTCTCCGTGCCCCGTCCCATCGTCAACGTTCACGGGACGACACTTTTTCCTCACTCACCGAACCCCCTGCGATAGAGAGGGGGAGCAGTACGTCAAACTAGAAGTGTCGTCCTCTGAAATCGCCAGCGATGGAAAGGCGGGTCAGCGTATATGATTATCGCTTAAGATTATAGCGTTAAACCACCGTCACGCGTCCTGTCTCCAAGTCGTAAAATGCCGGAACAATCCGCACCGTTCCGGCTTCGACCGCCTGCGAGATCACCGGGCTGGCGGCGGTGATATACGCGGCGGTCAAGCGCGAATGTGTTTGGGTGACGTTCGTCACAGCATCGCCTTCCGCGCCGCTCACGGCGGCGATTGCGGGCTGTATGCGCACGGTCAAATGCGGGATCGCGCCGGGCATACGTTTACTGCTCACCGCCGCTGTCACTGCCCCGCACTGTGAATGCCCTAACACCAGCACCAGCGGCACATTCAAGCTGTGTACTGCGAATTCGATGCTCGCCAGCGCAATATCATCAACGACATGCCCGGCGGTGCGGACGATGAACAGATCACCCAAGCCTTGATCAAAAATCAGCTCAGACGGCACACGAGAATCGGAACAGCCCAAAATTACGGCGAACGGGTTTTGCCCTTCCAAGACTTGGGCACGGTGATATGACGATTGGCGGGGATATTCTTGGCGTAGGGCGGCATAGCGGAGATTTCCCGCCATCAAAGTTTCGAGCGCTTGCTCACTGGTCATAAAACGCAGTCTTTCTCCTACTTAACTCCTGACTCTGACAGCATACAATACTTGGGTGTACTTCGTCGTTAATCGTGAATTAGGGTACAATCCGACGAAAAAATAGGGATCGGTTCTGGTTATGGCTCAAGAACGCACATGGGATTTTGTCGTCATCGGCTCAGGATTTGGCGGCAGCGTATCGGCAATGCGCCTGAGCGAAAAAGGCTACTCGGTTTTGGTCTTGGAACGCGGCAAGCGCTTCCGCGACGAGGATCACCCTAAAACGAACTGGAACGTCTTTAAGTATTTGTGGATGCCCGCGCTCCGATGTTTCGGCATTCAGCAGATCAGCTTGATGAATGACATTATGGTGCTGCATGGGAGCGGAGTCGGCGGCGGCAGTTTGGTGTATGCCAATGTCTTGATGGAACCCGGCGATGAATTGTTCGCCGCCCCCGGTTGGAGCAGTCTTGCCGACTGGAAAACCCTGCTGCGCCCCCATTACGAGACGGCGTGCCGGATGCTCGGCGTGGCGCGCAATCCCTACTTCACCCCAGCGGATCGCGTGCTGCAAGAGATGGCGCAAGAATACGGGCGTGCCGAAACCTTCCGCCCCGCGAATGTCGGCATTTATTTTGGCGAATCGGGCAAGACCGCGCCTGATCCATATTTCGGCGGCGAAGGACCCGATCGAACCGGATGCAACGGGTGCGGCGGTTGCATGATCGGCTGCCGCTACGGGTCGAAAAACACCCTGCTGAAAAATTACCTGTTCTTCGCGGAAAAATGGGGTGCACGGATTCAAGCTGAATCCGAAGTGACGGATATTCGCCCGCTCCCTGCCAATCAACCGGACGGCGCACGCTACGAAGTGATCTACAAGCGCAGCACTGCCGCATTCTGGCAGTCGTCCACGCAAACAGTCCGTGCGCGGAATGTTGTCGTATCAGCGCACGCGCTCGGCACGATGAAACTGCTGTTCCGCTGCCGCGACATCACGCAATCACTACCAAACTTATCCAAACGCTTAGGGACGAGCGTCCGCACCAATAGTGAAGCGCTTGTTGGTTCAACCTCGTGGGATAAGACGACCGATTATTCGACCGGTCCGGCGATCACCTCGATTTTTGAGTTGGATGCGATCACGCGGGTTGAGCCGGTACGCTATCCACGCGGGTCATCGTTTATGCGCCTGTTGGCGATCCCGATGATTGAACATGCTTCGACGCCGCTCAAACGGTTGGTCAAGACGATTGCGCACGGGTTACGTCATCCGGGAGAATTTCTGTACGCAAAGTTCTTCTCGCGTTGGGCTGAGCGTTCGACGATCATGCTGGTGATGCAAACCGCCGAAAGCACGATGCGCGTCAAATTGGGGCGGAGCTTATTCACCGGATTTCGGCGCGGCATGGTGACAGAAGTCCCGCCGGGAACGTCGATGTCGCCCGATTTTGATCTCACGCATCAGATGACGCACCGCTTTGCGGAAAAAACACAGGGAATCGCGCAGGACACGATCCCCGAAACGCTGCTCGGCATTCCCGCGACTGCCCATTTGATCGGCGGTGTGCCGATGGGCAAAACGGCTGAGGATGGGGTGGTCGATACCCACTGCGAAGTGTTCAATTATCCGGGGCTGTATGTCGTGGACGGCTCGATTATTCCAGCGAATCCGGGCATCAACCCCAGTTTGACGATCACCGCGCTGGCGGAATACGCCATGAGCCAGATTCCAAAGAAGTAAGTTCTTCACCCCGCTCCCTATCGTGTGCGATGGAGAGCGGGGTGAGGAGCAGTTTCGGGGATAATCTGCATATAGGAATAGGCTGAAGGGATCAATCATGACCGACAGACAAAAGACGGTGATCATTCTCGTTCTCATCATCGCAGCAGCAGTGCTGATTCTCAATCCGTTCCTGATCGTGACGGTATTTCAATTTGCATGCTACGGCGTGCTGTTCGTGCTGGCGGTCATCGGACTGCTTTACCTCCTCGTCAAAATCTCATAATTCCTGAGCTGTTCCGTCCCCCTTTACACTTTTTTGCGACACTTTGATCGCTTTCACACACATTACAAGTCGAATTTCGTCTATTGTGTAGGCTAGGAGTCAACACGATACGATCCAACTGATCGAAGGGGGAATCTATGGTGCGGGTGCAGCTTACTTGGTTTGATCCGAACGATCACCAACAGCGCGAATATGAAGGCAGACTGCCGATCACCATCGGGCGGGGACAGCATAACGCGGTTGTGCTGGACAGCGTGCGCGTAAGCAGTCAGCATGCCCGGTTAGAGCAGATTAACGGTCAAGTGATGCTGCGCGATGCGAACAGCAACAACGGGACAGGCTTCGGGAGCCGCTTGTTACGCGATGAGTCAGTCGAACTAGGAAACGGCGACCGCTTTGTGATCGCGCCATATGAACTCACGGTGATGCTGCTTGCGGATAACGGAGAAGCGCCGCCCGCCGCCGCGCCAGTTGATGCGATCCGCCGGACGATGCGCCAAGACTTGCCCGCACCGCTGCACATGTTGGCGGATACGGACAGCGATACGCTTCAAAGCTATATGCAGCGCATGACCATTCCGGCGGGGACGATGCTGTTTAAGCAGGGGGACGAAACCGACGGATGCTACTTGATCGACAAGGGAACGGTGCGGCTCGAATTGGAGCACGAAAACGCTAACCCCGATGATCACGATGATGTGCTGGCATTTGTTGAGGCGAATACGTTTATTGGTGAGTTGAGTCTGCTCGACCGGCTGCCGCGCAGCGCGACCGGGTACGCGCACACCGATCTTGAAGTCCGCAAAATTAGCTGCTCGGCGTTTGATGAATTAGTCAACACGCACCCGATGATCGGTTCGGCGCTGGTGCGGGCGCTCGGCAAAGCGGCGGCGCTCAAGGTGCGCAACACGACGCAGCGCTTGGATGATTTGACCGCCCCCAAGTCGGATCGGCGCGTGGATGCGATGATTGCGGACGCGGAACAGGCGCAGCGTGAGCTGCTCACATGGGACGAAGCGCGGATCGATGCGCTTTTGTACGCGATTGCCAGCACAATCTACGTAAAGTCAGAAGATTTCGCGCGTGCCGCCGTTGCTGAAACGCAGATCGGCAACGCGGCGGATAAAACGCTCAAAAATCAAGTCGCCAGCATGGGCGTGTATCAATCGCTGATGGGGCAGAGCGGCTACGGTTTCATGGATGCTGTCGGCGGAGTTCAGCGGATCGCCGCGCCCGTTGGCATCGTATTCGGTCTGATCCCGATGACCAACCCGACCAGTACGTTTGTGTTTAAGACGCTGGTGGCGATCAAATCGCGCAATGCTTTGATCCTGAGTCCGCACAACCGCACGCAAAAAGTTTGCACCGAAATGGGCAATCTGATACGCGGGATCATCGTCGCGCACGGTGCGCCGGAAAAGATCGTGCAGTGGGTTGAAGGGCGCATCAATCGCAAGCTAACGCAGACCTTCATGAGCCATCGCAAGATCGGCATGATCTTAGCGACGGGCGGCGCGCAGATGGTCAAGGCGGCGTACAGCAGCGGTAAGCCCGCGATTGGCGTGGGACCCGGCAACGCACCAACGTTCATCACCGCATCGGCGGACTTGGATCACGCGGCAAAATGCGTAATTTTGAGCAAAACGTTCGATAACGGGTTGATCTGCGGCGCAGAGCATAATCTGATCGTCGAAGCATCCATCAAAGAGGCATTCTTGACGGCGTTGGAAGCACACGGCGCGGCGGTCTTGACCCCTGCCGAAATCGAACGCTTGATGGCACAAGGTATTGATCCCAAGCTGAATGCGTTCATCCCGATTGCGATTGGACAGCCCGCCGCGCTGATCGCTTCGGTATTGGGGATCGAGCGCCCGTACCCGATCAAACTGTTGATCGTACCGACGGAGGCGATTGACTCCGGCAGCCCACTTTCGCGCGAAAAACTGCTCCCGCTCCTGAGCCTGTTCACGGCAGCGGATATCGAAGATGGTTTGAATAAGGCGC
>JAPKMU010000403.1 GCA_026645745.1 Anaerolineae bacterium
CTTGTTAGGTCTGGATTCATCTCATTCGCGTGCGCAACCAGCACATAACGACCCGAGGCGCTCCATTGCAAATTTAGCGGTGCTTCTACCGCTACATCCGCGATTCGTGTCGTAGACGGCTGGTTGACGTCGATTCGATAAATCCCAACGTTGTTTAAGTCCGTATTATCCGCCCCGGCGATTGCGAACATCGGCAGCACGGGCGACCATACGGGGGCAGAAGCAGCATACGCATCGATTTGGAACTGAACAAGCTGAAGCTGGGGAAGTGTAAGTACAGTCAGCCCGCCGGTTTCGGCGTTATATGCTAAGACATATGCGCCGCTGGAATGGATCGAAACCAACGTATTCGGACGACGAAAGCGATGTTCACCGATCTGGTTGCCACTTGTGACGTCAAAGCCGCGCAGCACCGGGATTTGCTCGGCATCCAACCCGACCACCCACACACTGGAGTCAAAAACCTGTACTTGGGTAGATTCCAGATCGGCTATCTCGATGCGTCGGCTGGATCCGCCGATCAGATCAACGACATCCAACACATGTGTATTGCTTGTCTGAGCGGTGTATGCAGCAGTCGCGCCTGTTGAGTTGACTGCGTATTGCAGAACATTCGCATCTAGCGCGCTAATCGCTGATCCCTCTGCAAGATTCACACTGGCGTACAACATTAGGGTATCGGTTGTGCCGATTAATCCATCACCATCCGTATCCTGACGCCCTAGGTAAAAGATGTAATCGGTGGGGGACTGTGCAAAAAAGACGAAGGGGACGGCGAGAAAGGCGACAAGTGCGATCAGAACCACATGGACGTGTTTTGTCATCGACTAACCCTTAGGTGAATTCAATGCCCGTACAAAGGGAATGCCTCAAGCAGCATCGCCTCTATTGTAGACGAAGACGGGCGAATTGGTTTATTCTGATTAAGAGTTTTGCTTAATTCCGAATAGCGCAACGAACTCAGATGATGAATACCGCGCAGCACACATCCTATTCGCAGCACTCAGATATGCCGCCGAGCGTTCACGTCTTCGGATTGCCTATTCACGCAGGCAGCTTCCAGACGATGATCGATCTCCTCGCCCATTGGTCAGCAGAATCGGTCACGCGCTCAGTCAGTTTCTGTCCGGTTTATACGGTCATGCGCGCTCTTGAAGATCCGCATATTCACCGTGCCCTTGAGAGCGCAGATTTACGAGCCGCCGATGGAATGCCGGTGGTATGGCTTCAGCGCTGGCGTGGCATCTCCGATGCAGAGCGTATTTATGGTCCGGATGTGATGCGCGCTGTATGTGAAGCCACACAGGATAGAGGTATCCGTCATTATTTTTTGGGCAGTACGGCGGAAACGCTTCATGCGCTGGAAACCGTGCTGCGCGCCAACTATCCGCAACTGCACATCGTCGGGCGAAGCACGCCGCGCATCAGCATTCCTCCGACTCTCGATGAAGATCTCCTCCACGAATTGTGGGAATGCCGACCTCAGGTGGTGTGGATTGCGCTCGGATCACCGAAACAGGATTTATGGATGGAGTTCATGAAACCGCACATGCCCGCGTGTTTGATGTTGGGAGTGGGGGCGGCGTTCGATTTCATAGCAGGCACAAAACCTCAAGCCCCCGCATGGATGCGCCACAGCGGGCTTGAATGGCTTTTCCGATTGATCAACGAGCCGCGCCGGTTGTGGCGGCGGTATCTGGTTTATAACACGCGGTTCTTGTACCGCTTATTCACGGGAAACAAGTAAAAGCTCAATGCATGCAAGACCACCGCAGTTAAGGCAGTGAATATGCTGAAATACAATCTGCGTTACCGTATCGTGATTGCACTGGCAGACGCCGCTGTGATATCGCTTGCTCTATTGTTTTCCTCGTATCTACGCATCAACATTGATCTTGGACAGCCCGGCGCAGTGGAGGCATTCACACCCCCGCCGTATTTATATGGCGTCGTGATCGTGATCTGGTGGCTTGGGTTTCATCGCGGCGAAACGCACAAAGTCAGCCAGCAGACGACATTTGCTTCAATCGTTCGCAGTCTAGTCTCCGATTTCATGTTTTCCGCGCTGCTGTTCTTGGGTTTCATTTATGTGGTATACCGTGATTATTCGCGGCTGCAAGCGGTGTATTTTCTCACATCTGCCCTGATCGGTATGCTTGCTCTGCATACCGTGTTATTCGTGGTGCAGCATCCGTTTGCACGCCGAATGAACAGCCACCGCCGTATTCTGATCGCCGGGATAAACGCTCACGCTGCCGCACTTGGAAAAACAGTCACACAGCATGAATGGTACGGGCTGCATCTCGTTGGCTATCTTGATCTCGCTTTGGAGAACGAAGCATCTGTAGCAAGCGAGTCCATCGTCGGCGGCATTGACGACGTTGAGCGCTTAGTTATCGAACAGAGAGTCGACGAGTTGATTCTCGCCATCGCTTGGTATAACACGGAAACATCCCACCTCATCGACCGGATCGTGCGAACACTCGGCGGCACCCCGGTCAATATTCGGCTTGCGCCGGATTATTCGGTACATGCGTATTTCAGAACCAGCGTGGAAGATTTTGGCGGCATGACGTTGATCGGGCTGCGCGAAGCAATTTTGAATCCTACTCAACGGCTGATCAAGCGGTCGTTTGACTTAATTTCCGCTTCGCTGCTGCTTGTCCTGCTTTCACCCATTATGCTCCTCACTGCCGCGTTGATCGTGCTGGATTCACCGGGTGGCGTCTTCTTTCGGCAGCGGCGTATACGCCAGTATGGGAAGTCATTCATCATGTACAAGTTTCGGACGATGTATATGGGCGCGGGCTTATTAATAGAGGAGGGAAAGCTTAAGAAAGACGCTGCCGATCCCCGTGTCACGCGTATTGGGCGCTGGCTTCGGCGCTTCAGCCTTGATGAATTGCCACAGTTGATTAATGTACTGCGCGGTGAAATGAGCCTAATTGGACCGCGCCCGGAAATTGCGGAGATCGTGGCGGAATATTCATGGTGGCAGCGTAAACGCCTTGAAGTGCCGCAGGGCATGACCGGATGGTGGCAAACGCGTGGACGCGCGGATCGTCCCCTGCTGGCACATATTGACGATGACTTGTACTACATCCGCAACTATTCGATCTGGTTGGACTTCGTGATCCTGCTGCGCACGCTGCAAACCGTGATCAGTGGGCGCGGTGCGTATTGAGCTGTCAGCCCATAAGTCTGGCGATAGTGCCTACGACATCGCTGCCTGTGCTGCGTCGTGCGCCGTAAATTTGATCGCGGTTGTCTGCGATAAGCTGCTTCGGCGTCAATGTCCACCATCCATCTCCCGTGATGACGAACATCATGGCGGATGCGTTCGGCGCTGGCTGCGACGGATTGGGCTGTATTTGTGCTGGCACCGATGGGAGCATCGCAAACGAAATCACGGTTTTCGCATCGTAACGCAGCAGCGTGATGGCAGCACGCGCATCGTCTTCGCTGTATCCTAGTTGAGACAACAACTGGAGCATCGTGGCATCATCGTGTTCCGGTTTTGACGCGGCTGCGCGGAGGATGAGAATAAGCGCCCCGCTCACATCAAATTCGTGGACATCAGCCCGTTTTTCGCCATCAGTTTCGATTGACCCACCGCCCATCCAGTCAATTACCTGACTAAGCATCTGTTCGCGGTTTTCGAACAAAGTGAAGTAATGCAAGCCAAACGATTGGCGGTGCTGGATCGTCAAGCGTTCGTCGTAACTATGCAAGACGATTGCCTCGCGGCTGACGTTTTCTTCGGCGGAGGGTTCAACCGGGATGCGAATACCGATCAAAGCACGCGGGTTATGCGCGCAGTAGCTCAGTGTTCCGGCGACCGCCGTATCAACAACCAATCCTTCGTCCGTAATATCCAAAAAACCTTTCGCGCGAAGGCAGCGTTCAGCGACGCCCATAATACGCACATAGGTTTCTTGATCGGTCGTGATCAACGGCTGCCCACCAAATCCCGGCAGCGTTGGAATCGCCATCAACTGAATCAGGTAGAGGAGTTCTTCGTGCGCAAGCACGATTTGGGTCTGCATCAATGCTGTCCTATCTGGTCATTTAGGGGAAGAAGAAATGCACCACATCGTCAATGCCACTTTTATCGACGAAATCGGTGATGCTGTCGATATACGGTTTCGCAAGGTCAGGTAGGGTTTCGCTGAGATTCCCTTGGAACAGCGTTTCTGCGGGCGTGCCCGCGTACTGGTCGCGTGCATCGTAGTATGCCTCCGCACCTGCTCCGCCGACCAAGCGATTAACAGTTTCTGCGATCTGATCAACGGTCGAATACTGCTGGTGCGCAAAGTCGAGCAAGGCGGCGCGTACATTCGGATCAAGTCCAGTCGCGTTGTGTGCGAGATACTGAAGCGTTGCCAATCCCATATTGCCCGCATGTTCGACATAAGTCCCGGGCAGCGTGGTTAATGCGACCGTAGTATCCGCTGCCGTTCCCATGAATTCAGCAACGCTGGTGAGGGTTCTGTTCAAATACTCTGGGTTTCCCAACTGCTCCGCCATGATCGTCAGACCTGATGTGAGAGGAGTCATGCGACCAGCCAGCGACAGTGTCAGTGCTGCAATATTGTCCAATGTCGGGTTTTGAAGTGTGATACCGACCCGATCAAAGACCGGTCGGAAGTAGCCATCGTAGGCTACACCTGCCAGCGAGTCAAACAGGTTGCTAAGGTCCGACTCTTCTATTTGATGGTAAAAGGCGTTGACGCTGTCGGTCATGTTGCCGTACCACACGCCCGATGTATCGCCGCCCGCGACCGCCGTCAACAGATTGCGATAAAGGAGACTCATGTCGCTGATACCGCTGCCGATTACCTGATGCCCATCATTGACAAGCATGAGAATAGTGCCGGCAGGGCTACCCGTGAGAAGGTCGATGCCAACTTCCGTGCCAGACTCCATCAGCGATGCGATAACACTTTCCGTAAGCGTTTCCAAAGTCCGACCATCGCCTCGCAGCAGTCGACT
>JAPKMU010000404.1 GCA_026645745.1 Anaerolineae bacterium
CTGCCAAGCGGCGGAGCTGCATTTCAAGGATCGCGTTTGCCTGTGCTTCAGACAGATTAAACCGTGTGACCAACGCTTCACGCGCTTGTTCGACACTGTCGGCAGCGCGAATGGTCTGGATGATCGCGTCGAGACTGCTCAGCGCCTTGATCAAGCCTTCCAAGATGTGAGCACGGGCGCGGCGCTTCCCTAACTCAAACTGTGAGCGGCGGAGGATCACGCTGTAGCGGTGTTCGATGTAGATTTGCAGCATCCGGCGCAAGCTGAGGGTGCGCGGTTCGCCATCGACGAGCGCCAGCATTTGAATGCTGTACGTCGATTGCAACGAGGTGTACTTGTAAAGCTGATTCAACACCTTAAGCGGCTGCGCGCCCTGCTTGAGTTCGACCACAAGCCGCATTCCATCACGGTCGCTTTCGTCGCGCAGATCGCTCACCTGTGTGAGACGATCTTCCTTCACCAACTGGACAATGCGTTCGATAATCGAAATTTTGCTGACCTGATACGGAATTTCGGTGAAAACCAACCGATGCCGTCCGGTCTTGGTTTCCTCAACTTCGCAGCGCGCACGGATCGCAACCCGTCCGCGACCGGTCGCATACGCTTCTTTCAATTCATCACTGGCAATGATGATCGCGCCAGTCGGAAAGTCAGGACCTTTCACGAAAGCGATCAATTCATCGACGGTAATATCCTCAATCGTCTCGTAGCGGTCGATCACATAGGTGATCGCCGCCGCAAGCTCACGAAGATTATGCGGGGGAATATTCGTCGCCATCCCGACGGCGATTCCGCTTGCTCCGTTGAGCAGCATATTCGGCAAACGTGCCGGAAGTACGCTTGGTTCCTGCTGAGTCCCGTCGTAGTTGTCGGTGAAATCAACTGTGTCGGAGTCGATATCGACGAGCAGTTCTTCCGCGATGCGCGCCAAACGCGCTTCGGTGTAACGCATCGCCGCCGGACTATCGCCATCCATGCTGCCGAAGTTTCCTTGCCCATCGACAAGGGGATAGCGCAGCGAAAAATCCTGCGCCATACGCGCCATCGCATCGTAGACCGCGACATCGCCGTGCGGGTGATACTTACCCAACACCTCACCGACGATACGAGCGCTCTTTTTGTAGGCGGAATTCGAGCGAATACCCATATCATGCATCGCAAATAAGATGCGTCGATGTACGGGTTTAAGTCCGTCACGGGCATCAGGTAATGCGCGGGCAACGATTACGCTCATGGCGTAGTCTAGATAACTGCCTCGCATCTCCTCATTAATGTTAACGGGACGAACCGATCCGATATAGTCCATAGCCGCTCTCTGCGCGTTCGCTTATTTGTTCGACACATCCCCCTCATTATAGCCGATTCCGTTAATTTTTTCGACCCCCGGTATGTTGGGATAACGAAACGTCTATTACCCCTTGTTGGTAAGGCTACGCTAAACTGTCGCGTCACCTTGCCAGAGGCAACGGCTTCTCAATACACTTTGGAGCAAAAGAACGAATGAAGGTCTTACGAATAGTCTTGTTGGTGATCCTCCTGATCATTGTTGTCGTCGTCGTAGGGGGATTTGTCTTCTATAACGATACAACACGCGGACCGCTGCCCCAAACCAGCGGCGAAATCAACGTGGCGGGATTAACCGACCGGGTAGAAGTACTGCGCGACTCTTATGGTGTGCCGCACATCTACGCATCGAACACTCATGATCTTTTCTTCGCTCAAGGCTATACACAAGCGCAAGACCGCTGGTGGCAAATGGAATTTGCGCGGCACATCGGACGCGGCACGATCCAAGAACTGACGGGCGCGAACGATGATTTGATGGGAACGGATGTTTTCATTCAAACGGTCGGTTGGCTGCGCGCCACCGAGCAAGAAGCAGCCGCGCTTGATGACGAAACACGCACCTTCTTGCAAGCCTTTGTGGACGGCGTGAATGCTTATATCAGCAGCCGTCCGAAAGAGCATCTGGCAATGGAGTACCGCCTTCTCGGTGTCACAGGGGTGAACATTGAAGTTCAGCCTTGGACAATCGTCGACTCGCTCGTATGGGGCAAAGTCATGGCATGGGATTTGACGGGCGGTCATCATGCGCGTGAGTTAATCCGTCAAGACTTGATCGAGCAGTTTGGTGCGGACATGCTCGCGGATTACGCGCCGCCGTACCCGTTCGATGAGCATGTGACCATTGTCTTCCCGGAAGACCTACCGCTTTCGGAAAGCAGCCTTGCCGCGCTGCCCACATTCTCACCAGCAACGGCTGGAACACCGGTTTCGCTGCGTTTGGCGGGCGGTCTTGATGCTGCTTCGATGGTGACAGACACGGGCATTGGCAGCAACAACTGGGTCGCCACAGGCGATATGACCGCCAGCGGCACTGCCCTGCTGGCAAACGATCCGCATCTCGGCATTCAAATGCCGTCGATTTGGTATGAAATCGGCTTGCACTGCCAACCCGTAAGCGAAGCATGCCCATTTGATGTATCGGGCTTCACTTTCCCGGAATTCGGTGGGATCGTGACCGGACACAATGCGCGAATCGCGTGGGGCGTGACGAACGTTGGCGCGGACGTGCAAGACTTGTATCAGATTCGCGTCAACCCGGATAACCCGCTCCAGTATGAATACGACGGCGAATGGCGCGACATGATCGTTCACGAAGCGGTCGTGAACTTCGGTGACGGCGGCGAACCTGTGCACTTCCAAGTGCGCGAAACGCATTTTGGTCCGATCATCAATGACAACGACATTGATCCAGAGACAGGCGAACTCACCGGATTCAACAATGTCGATCCGGTCGCGCTGCGCTGGACTGCTTATGAGCCAACCACGCTTGCGCGCGCCCTGTTTGCGCTGCCGCGCGCCGATAATTGGGAAGAATTCCGTGCCGCGCTGGCATATTTTGACGTTCCGGCACAAAACTTCGTCTATGCCGATGTTGACGGCAATATCGGGTATCAGACACCGGGACGGATGCCGATCCGCGCAGCCGGACACGACGGCTTGACGCCTGTTCCGGGCTGGACGAGCGAGTTTGAATGGCAGGGCTACATTCCATTCGATAACATGCCGCGCATCTACAACCCGGCGCGCGATTTCATCGCCACTGCTAATCAAGCTGTCGTCCCACCAGAATATTACGATCAATTGGCGGACGAACTTGGCGCAGACGCCTTCTATCGTCTCAGCTACGACTGGTCATACGGTTATCGCGGTCAGCGGATCGTCGACATGCTCACGGAACTTGCGCCGCACACCCGCGAGACATTCGCGCAAATACACGGCGACAATATGAATCTGATGGCGCGCGACATGATGCCATTCTTGACCGCGCTCACCATTGATGACGCCGCTTTGAGCGACGCCCGCGATTGGCTGGCGACATGGGATATGCGGAATGACATGGACAGCGCGCAAGCGGTCTTGTGGGCACACTTCAGCGTCCGTATGCTGACCAACTTGTTTGACGATCAACTTGGCGGCGTTCGCAGCGCGGGTCAAGGCGATATGTGGGCGGCGTATGAACTCATGCAAGAACCGGATAACGTGTGGTGGGATGATACTGCCACCGCTGACGTAACCGAAACGCGCGATGAGATTCTGCTGCGTTCGCTGCGTGAAGCATGGGATAATGCCGTTGCCGCGCATGGTTCAGATCGTGCCGCTTGGCGTTGGGGTGCAGTTCACACTGCGACGTTTGAGAGCAACCCGCTTGGTTTGAGCGGCATTGATTTGATCGAAGATATGGTCAATCGCGGACCGTATGAAACGGGCGGCGGTTCAGAAATCGTCAACGCGACCGGATGGGGCGGTGATGATTTCACGGTTCAAGCGCTGCCGTCTTACCGGATGATCGTCGATCTAGCGGATTTGGATGCAAGCATGACGATGCACACGACCGGACAAAGTGGGCATCCGTTCAGCGCGCATTACAGCGACATGATCGATCACTGGCGAAACATCGAATACAAGCCGATGCTCTACACGCGCGCGGCGGTCGATGCGGCAGCCGTTGAACGCTTGACCTTAAATCCCGGTAGTTAGGCTGCACCTAGAAGGAAGGACAAGGTAGACCTTGTCCTTCCTTCGGTTTTACACAACCAAACGCCCCGTCGCCAGCAGCATTGCAGCGCCTAACACCAGCACCACCAGAAAAATGAACATCGTGATAAACATGCGCTCGACGGCGGTCATGCCGAGGAAACGCTTTTCGGCGGTTTCGTCGCCTTCGACAGGAAAATCGACCGCCGCTTGTTCAGGTTCGCTGTCTTGGGGTGACTGGCGCAGTTCATCCAATAAATCGGGCATGATTCAGCTCCTCTCGCATGCTAACGATTGTATGCTAACTGGCGCGTTTCCACACGCCATCGGATAATCGAAAAAGTACCGACGCTTCTTCTCCGTTTCTCACCACAGCAGCACGAAGAATCGGTACACCAGACAAATCCACCTCTTGGGTCGCTGCCGTGACCACCCACCCCTCAGAACCATCTCGCGCCAGATACCGCGTGGATGCGAGTTGGCGGATCATGGGATCAGTGACATCATAGAGCGAGATGAACGCGCTTTCATCCCCCCGGCTGATCAATTCGCCTTCGAGCGCCAAACGCCACGTCAAATAATCACGCCAATCCAGCACGGCTTGATCAATCGACGAAAGTCCGAGCGCGTCCGCGAACAACCGTATGCTCGAATCCGGCTGAAGTGACAGCATAGACGCAGCAACGACTTGATCGCCGTAGTTTTGCGCCAAACTGCTGAACAAGAACGAATTTGTCTGCCTTCCGGTCAAGCGTCCGGTCAGCCATGAAACAACGGCACGCCGCAGATAATACGCATCTGCCGGATAAGCCATCGTCATGCCGCGCGTGAGCGTACTTACCACGCGATCCCCAACTGCATCCGCAACGATCAACTGCACCGCTGGATCAAACGGTGAATCA
>JAPKMU010000405.1 GCA_026645745.1 Anaerolineae bacterium
GCGCCGCGAGATTGACGGGTACGGGACGGAACGTGGTTTCGGTCAAGTTGCCGCGCACCATATTCACGGTGTCTTCGAGCATTTCAAGCGCGAACCGCGCTTCGCGCCCAATCGCTTCGAGTTTTTCGAGACGTTTTTCCGGCGTTAACTTGTCGAAGTAGTGGCTGAGGGTATCGCGCGAGGTCGAAATAACGGTGAGCGGAGTCCGTAAATCATGCGAAAGTGCCGACATGATCCGCTGTACAAGGGCGATGCGATCCTGCTCTTGTTGAAAACCCACCTTCAAGCGTTCAAATTCGAGTGCGTTCGCTTCGGCTTGTTTCTGGTCGGTCATGTCTTTGGCGATGCTCACGACGATCCGGCGCTGGTCGGGCAGTCTGCCTAAAGGCGTTGAACTGAACTCCCAGATGCGCTGAGTCCCATCGCGGCAGTTGATCGTAAATTCGCCTTCGTCGATGCGCTCGGTCATCTCAAAGAGGGTATCAATGAAAGCGATGATCGGCGTTTTGCGGTCGCCGTATGCCAATTCTGTCCAAGCGTCCAGCGTTTTCAGTTGATCGGCGGTGTAACCCGTGATTTCCAGCCATGCGCGGCTGATCGCCAAGATTTCGCCGTTTTCCGCGAAGATCATCATCGGCAGCGGCGCATGTTCGACCGCTGTCCGAAAACGGCGTTCGCTTTCTTCTAATGCCGCCTGTGACCGCTTCGCCTGTTCCATTTGTTCGCGGAGTTCGGCTTCTAGTTTGTACCGAAGCCCAAATTCATGGCGCATATAGAGGTAAAGGATCGCTGAAGTGACCAACACATAAGCGAAACCCTTCACCATGCTGATGCCCGGTATCAGCGTCTCGTCGATCCCGAAGAAATACAAGACACTATCCGAGAACAGAATCCAGAGCAGCGCAAACACAAGATAAACGGCTGTGATGCGTCGATGTGGTTTGTGCAGCATGTAATTATTCCACACTCAAACTGCTGTCCTTGTTCATGTTAATTTTACTGTGTTTTTTGCTATGGCAATCCCTCAATTATGATCCTAAGGTAGCATACTCATGCCGAAGCAGCCCGTAATACTTGTTATCGACAAAGCGCCCGTGCTCCCAAAAATGTTCGCGCCGGATGCCCTCAAACGTGAAACCACACTTGATCATCACCCGTTCGGAGGCATCATTACCCGCCGTGCAGTCCGCTTGAATCCGGTGAACATCCAGCGATGCGAATCCCCATGTGATCAGCGCGTGTGAGGCTTCTGTCGCATAACCTTTGCCCCACTCAGCAGGCAGCAGGTGATAGCCGAGATCGATGTGACGATTCTCGCGATCCCAATCGTATAAACCGCACATACCGATCACGCGGTTATCGCCGCCGCGCACGGTGATCCCCCAATCGATTCCGGTGTGGTTGTGATAATTCTGCGCCAGCCAATCGATCATGCTGACGGCTTTTTCGGGGGTATCTACCGGATCGTTATTCAAAAAGCGCAGCACTTCCGGCGAACTGAAAATCGCGCAGATTGCATCGGCATCAGCGCGGGTGAGTTGGCGGAGGATCAAGCGGTCAGTCGTGAGGATCGGAAAGGTGGAAAAGTCAAATAACGTGGTCATGGGCAGTCCTTTCTGACGAGAACACGCCCATTGTACCGCGTTCTGAGCCGCTCAGGGTCTCAGGGCGATGAACACATGCCGCTCAAATGAGTCGATCACGAACGAGGCGTCGAACCCGACTTCGCGCAGCACCCGCAGCCAATCAACTTGGGAGAACAACCCCTGTGTGTGACGATCATGTTCCACCCACACCGTTTGATCGCCTTCGCGCAGAGCGAACACATAATCGGTGATGAACGTGGAATCGTTCGGGTCAGGATCAATCGTCCATTCAAGAAAGCGGACTCCGCGCCCGTCACCATCCGTACCGCCGTGATCGGTATCCGGCTCGAATGTTTCGCGCACATGATCGGGGACGAAAAGCGCGATCCCGCCCGGCTTGCAGTGGACGAACGCGGTTTCGGCGGCGGCTTTGAGTTCATCAAGCGTGAGCATGTACCCAACTGCATCGTGAACGAACACGGCATCGAAGACGCGCCCCAACCGCACCGAACGCATATCCCCGACGATGTGTTCGCATTCCGGGTTGATCTCGCGGCTGACTTCGAGCATATCGGGCGAGAGATCAACCAGCGTCATCGAGGCGAACGACGTTTTCATGTGAACCGCGTTGCTGCCGCCGCCGCTCCCCAGCTCAAGCAGTGCGGCGGGCGGGCGCGCGATCACGTCCGCGAACAGATTGAGAAAGTACTCGGCTTCTTCTCGATAATCTTCCGGGGGTGAGACGAGCCGCCACCATTTCGCCAATTCGGCATACATCTTAAGCATGAGCGTTCTCCACACTTGCTAACCGTCATACACGACGCGCCATATATGACCATACACATAATCCGCCACCACCAGCGACCCATCCGGCGCGGTGATCACATCAATCGGGCGGATCAAGCCTGTCACGAACGGTTCCGCCATCAGCGGAGGCTCCGGCGTGATCGTCGCCCAAGGCGGGATCGTTTCGCCCGCTTCGGGATAATTCGCGGCGGCGGGAACATCACGCGGAGCAATGCGCACGATCCGCTGACCATTTTCAACACCGTTCCATAAGGCAACGAACACGCTCCCGAACAGGTTTGTTGGGAAACCCGCGCCCAGATAAACCGTCATGCCGCGCGGTACACTGCCGGGTGGGAACGTCCATAAATCCGGCTGGATCGTCAAATTTCCCGGCGTGATCGGACATTCTTCGCAGCCGCGCACCCGGTAAAACGGAAAGCCGTAATGCCCGCCGGGGAATACGCGCAGCAGGCGGTCGCCTTCCCCCGTGATCAAGCCGCTGTCGGAGGCGTACATCGTGCCGGACGTATCAAAGCCGAGGTCAAAGGCGTTGCGGGTGCCCTGCGCGTAGATTTCCACGCTGCCGATGTTGGGATTCACACGCACAATCGACGCTTCAAACGGGAGGAGGGGCACAAATGCTTGAACCGATCCTTCCGGTGACTCCGTGTGATCCGTCACCGAACCGATCCCGACGTACAAAAAGCCGTCCGGTCCAAACGTGAGCGCGTTCGGCTGGTTATCGACGGCGTTCAAGCAGCACGGCATCCCGGTGATCGCGGGCGCGGTCGAGCCATCGGGCAGCACGCGGAAAATCGCGCCCTGCACGGTGCTGGCGGCTTCCAAGCGTCCGCTGACGTACAGGACATCCGTCCCCGGCTGGAATGCCAGCCCAATCGGATTCAGGATCGTGTCACTGTAGCGCGTAGGCGTATCGCCATCGAGTACGTACACCGCGCCGGATCGCGTCCCGTTTTCCAAGACGGTCGCGTACAAGCGGTTATCTTCGCCGTAGGTGATCTGCATCACCTGACCGGGAAAACGGGCGACATGCTCGACGTGATAGCCTTCCGGCACGCCGATCCGCCGCTGCCAGCCGGAAAGATCATTCGCGCACGGAAAATCTTGACATGACCACCCCTCCGCCGGAAGCACGGGCGCGGGCAGGTTAACGAATGCCGCCGGAGCGCCGAAATTCGACGCCGGGGTGAGCGTGACGAGCGGCGGGGTGGGGGTATCTTGAAACGCCCCGACCATGCCCACCGCCGCGATCAACAAAAGGACGAGGAGAACGATTTTTACGCGAATAGTTCGGCTGCCTTTACTTCGAATCCGGGGATCACGTCGCCGCCGGTGAGGGTGTCATCTGCCGTCAGCCGGAGAATTTCCGGGCGATCCGGCTGGAAGATGTGAATCAACCGTGATTTGCGGTCGATAATCCACACGAGACGAACGCCGTCTTCAAGATACTTGGCGGCTTTGTTGACGACTTTTTTCCAACTGTCATTTGCTGAGATGATTTCGACTGCTAGATCAGGGATGAGGACAAATGCGCTCTCGTCCCAATCGGGATTTTCACGGGTGTACTTATTCCAGCGTTCCGCCGCATAAAACGAGACATCCGGCACGCGCGATCCCGTCACCCATCCCGGCGATTCTGAAAGCACGAAGCCGCCTTCAACGATAACTTCGCCTAACTGACGCGGAAGTACGAAGTTGTTGAGTATACGTGCGAGTACATTTGCAAAACGCGCATGCCCCATTGTGGCAGGACTCATCAGGATCACCTCTCCGTCGATGTATTCGGCGTTGTCCGGCAGCTTCAGCCATTCGTCGAGCGGCATTCCCACCTGTGTTTGATCCGCCATCGCATCACCTCACAAAAACTACGCCAACTCCACCGCCGCATTCGAGAGGACAACGGCATCACGTTCGACCACCTTAACACGGAAGATCACGCGGCTGTCGCCGTCGCGCCACATTTCGGTGCGCAGCGTTTCACCGGGGAACACATGCTTCACGAACCGCATCTTGATCGCCTTGAAGCGCGCCGGATCATTGCCGCAGAACGCCTTGAGCACGGCGCGCCCCGCGTACCCGAACGACGATAAGCCGTGCAGGATCGGTTTTTCAAAGCCGCCCATCGCCGCCATCATCGGATCAGCATGGAGCGGGTTAATATCGCCGGAAAGCCGGTAGATCAACGCCTGTTTGGGTGAAGTCTGCTCGGTGATCACCGCGTCCGGTTCACGTTCGGGCGGCACATTGACATCGCTCGACGGACCGCGATCCCCACCCCAACCGCCGACGCCACGAATGAACATCGCGGATTCGGTGTAGACGATCTCGCGTCCGCTTTCGTCATAACACGGCGTGCCTGTCACCACCAGCGCACCGCTTCCCTTGTCGTAAATCGCTTTCACACGCGGGCGGCAGGTGATCACGGCGCTTTCCGGCAGCGGCGCTTTGATCTCAAGATATTGTTCGCCGTGCAAGAGCATCATCGGGTTGTACTTGAGTCCGGGCAAATCGCCGGAAATCAGC
>JAPKMU010000406.1 GCA_026645745.1 Anaerolineae bacterium
CCTAAGTTCGCTGAGGGGGCGACACCTACTCCTCACCCCGTCGCACCTTCGGTGCGCCACCCCTCTCTAAACAAGGTTTGGAGAGGGGGCGGGGGGTGAGGAGCAGTAGGGAAAACGCATCAAATAAAAGCGGCGAAATGCCAGTGGCAAGGAAAAGAGTCAACGCAAGGGCGCTAAGTCGCAAGGGCGCAAAGCTGCGCCCACACATTGAGTCTCTTTGCGGCTTCGCGTCATTGCGTCTTCGCGTTAGGTTTTTCCTTCTCTCTTGGATTTGATGCGTTTGCCCTAAGCGCGAGCACAGAGGAAACTTGTTAGCACATTAGCAATAGATTAAAATTACGCACGGTGTTCGTCCGGTTCATCGCCTAGGACAACGCCATCCCCCAATCTCATCACTTAGGAGACTCCTCCATGTCAGTCACCAATATCCCTTGGGAAGACCGCGCACAAGGCTCGTCATCGGTCATCTGGCGCTACAGCCAAAATCCGATTATCCCGCGCGATCTCATACCCACGTCAAACAGCATCTTCAACAGCGCCGCCGTCCCGTTCAACGGCGCATTCGCGGGAGTCTTCCGCGTGGACGATCAACAGCGATTGATGAATCTGCACGCGGGGCACAGTGCCGACGGGATCAACTGGCAGATCGAGCATGACCCGATTGAATGGAAATTCTCGGACAGCGAACATGCGACGTTTGTCCACCGCTATGATCCGCGCGTCACATGGCTGGAAGACCGTTATTATGTCACGTGGTGCAACGGCTATCACGGACCCACAATTGGGATCGGCTATACCTACGATTTCAAGGAATTCACCTTCGTAGAAAATGCCTATCTGCCTTACAACCGCAACGGCGTGTTGTTCCCGCGCAGAATCAACGGCAAGTACGCCATGTTCAGCCGCCCAAGCGATACCGGACACACGCCTTTCGGAGATATTTTCTATTCAGAAAGCCCGGACATGATCCACTGGGGGAAGCACCGCTTTGTCATGGGTCCTAAAGGCTGGACATGGCAAAGCACCAAGACCGGCGCAGGACCAACACCCATCGAAACGCCTGAAGGCTGGCTGCTCATCTATCACGGCGTGCTGACATCTTGCAACGGGTTCGTCTACAGCATGGGGGCGGCGCTCCTAGACTTGGATCAACCTTGGAAGGTGATCTATCGCAGCAAACCGTATTTGATGTCACCACAAAAGCTGTATGAATGCGTCGGTGATGTTCCGAATGTGGTTTTCCCGTGTGCAGCACTTCATGATGCAGATACCGGACGCTTGGCGATCTACTACGGTGCGGCGGATACCGTCACCGGGCTTGCTTTCTGCTATGTCAACGAGGTGATCGACTTCCTGAAGCACAACTCGGAATTATAGGCTGCTTTAACCACACCTCCTCTTGATCGTAAGCGATTGAGAGGGGGTTACCCAACCTCGCTTCGCGCCCCTTGCAACACATTTGTTCGGTTTATGCGATAATATCCCCATGAAACATGATGCGCGGGGTGCTGATGATTTTCGAATTCGTGGGCGAGATGATCTACTGGCGTGGACCTGCTCCTTTTTTCTTCGTGCGCGTCCCTGAAACAGAGAGCGAAGATATCAAAGCGATCTCCAATTTCGTCACATATGGTTGGGGCGTGATTCCGGTACAGGTTCGTATTGGCAGTACTGAATGGACAACCTCCCTGTTTCCGAAAGACGGACGCTACCTTGTCCCTATCAAGGCTGTTGTCCGCAAAGCGGAACACCTTGAGAAAGGTGACACGGTTACGATCACGCTCGGAATTCAGCTTTAGGCGCGCTATCAACATAAGGTGATACTCGCATGACGGCACAGGTGAAGTTTCCGCAGTTCCTTCCTTGGACTGCGATTCGGATTGAGCGCGGATTCTGGGGTGAACGACAGTCGATCAATCGTGAGCACACCATTCCTGCTGTTTATCATCAATCAAAAATTACAGGGCGGCTGGATGCATGGAATCCTGAGAATGCTCACCACCCGGTAACGCACATTTTTTGGGATTCAGACACCGCAAAATGGATCGAGGCGGTGGGGTACAGTGTGGCGACTCACCCGAATCCCGAATTTGAGCGCCAAGTCGATCAAGTTGTTGATTGGATGGAACAGGTTCAGCTTGCAGATGGCTATGCCAACAGCCATTTCATCGCGGTTGAGCCTGAAAAGCGCTGGCGTAATCTGCGTGACCAACATGAACTCTACTGCGCGGGGCATCTCATCGAAGCCGCGATTGTTTACGCTCAAGCAACAGGTAAGCGCAAGCTTTTAGATATCTTGTGCCGCTATGCCGATCACATTGCGGCAGCTTTTGGGCGGCATGAAGGTCAGAAACGCGGTTACTGTGGACACCCTGAACTCGAATTGGCATTGATGCGCTTGTATGATGCAACGGGCGAAAAACGCTATTTTGAGTTATCAAAATACTTTGTTGATGAACGCGGACATGAACCTCATTATTTCGATCAGGAAGCGCTCGAACGTGGGGAGAATCCACGCGACTTTTGGGCGCGTAGTTACCACTACTGCCAAGCACATGAGCCAATTCGCGACCAAACCGAAGTGGTCGGGCATTCGGTACGCGCCAGTTATTTGTATGCCGGGGCAGCAGCTATCGCGCTTGAGTCCGGCGATGAAGAACTGGTGAAGGTACTGCATCATCTCTGGGATGATCTGACACAGCGGCAGATGTATATCACAGGGGGCGTTGGTTCTGCCCATACTATTGAAGGATTCTCGTTTCCGTTCGACTTACCGAACGCCACCGCTTACAGCGAAACCTGCTCGTCGATTGCATTGGTGTATTGGGGGCAGCGTATGTTCAGGCTCGACCCTGACAGCCGCTATATCGACATCATGGAGCGCGCACTTTACAACTGTATTTTGAGCGGTGTCTCTTATGACGGAACGCTGTTTTTCCAATGCAATCCACTGGAGTCGTATCCCAACGCCTCCCCTTATGATCGGTTAGACCGGCTTTCCGGTACGACGTATCACCGACGTTTGGAATGGTTTGATGTCTCGTGCTGTCCGCCCAATTTGGCGCGGTTTGTCGCGTCTGTTGGCACATATTTCTACTCGACGACGCAGGAGCGCGTGTATGTGCACCTCTATAATCAAAATCGCGCGACCTTAAGCATTGGCGGGGGTTCTATAGAGCTTGAACAAGAGACAAATTACCCTTGGGATGGCGAGGTTCGCATCCATTTGGCTGCCGCACGCCCCATACGCTTTGCGTTAGCGCTCCGGATTCCGCGCTGGTGCCGCGAATTCCATCTCAAGGTAAACGATCAGGTAGTTTTTAGCCAACCCGAACACGGCTATGTCGTGATAGAACGCGAATGGCAGAACGGTGACGAGGTTATGCTGTCGCTCGATATGCCTATTGAACGCATCGCGGCGCATCCCAACATCCGGCAAGACGTAGGGTGTATCGCGCTCCAGCGCGGACCTATTATTTATTGTCTAGAAGAAGCAGATAACGGGGCTGGACTGCCGCATGTGATCATTCCCCGCAGCAGTTTACTCAGCTACGAATTCGACGTAGCGCTGTTTGGTGGGGTTGGGACAATTCGCGGGGAAGCGGTGCGCAGCGAACCCGTGAACTGGCGCAGTGAACTCTACGAACCGCGGTCGAATGTGGAATTCACCCAGAAACCCTTTACGTTTAAAGCAATCCCGTATTGTTTCTGGGCGAATCGTCAGCCCGGAGAGATGCGCGTTTGGATTCGGGACTCCTAAGCGCGCTTTATTCGGGGAACGAAACCCCTGTGATCGCTTCACAAAGGCTGAGAAGCCGATCTTGCAGAAGGGTGTCGCTCGCCTGCGGATTGTGCGGAGATTCTGCGCCATGATAGAAATGGCGACCGCTGACCTGCGCTTGGCTGTCATTGCTGACCGCGAGCCACGCTTGTGTTTCGTATCCCTTTTGCAGATCATCCGATGCGCTGCGCCCGCCCATTTTTGTCGGAACCCAACCGGGATCGACGGCGTTCACGTAAACATCCGACCATTTGCGTGCGACTGCCATACTGAGCATCACGACATACAACTTCGAGTCCGAATAACTGATGCCGTCATCCTTTTTGAAGTTCTCTAGGTCTGCCCGCCCATCTAGGTGCATATCTGAACTCAGGTAAATCAAGCGCTTGGGTTTTTGGATCAAACATGTCAAGACATAGGGCGCGATTGTGTTGACCGCAAGAATTTCACGCGGGGAAACCTGATCCACGCCCGCGTTATGGATTACGGCGTCAAACTGCCCCAGCGCATTCGCTTGAGCGGCGACATCTTTGGTTTGATCAAGGCTGGACAAATCGCCAATGATGACGTGCGCAGCGCTCGGAACCTTTTGTTTTGCGGTGCGTGCGCGTTCCGCGCTGCGCGCATGTAAGACAACTTCGTGACCTTGATCCGCTAATGAGATCGCTGCCAGTTGTCCCAAACCATCCGATGACCCGGTGATGAGTACTCGTGCCATGTCAATGATCTCCAAGAATTCTGCATCCGGAACGACATACGCCGCTCACTAGGATTTTACTTGATCCATCGCTCCTTTTAGGCGAAGGCTGTTGCTAACGACAAACACCGAGCTAAACGCCATCGCACCGGCGGCGAGCATCGGCACGAGCAGCCCAAGCATCGCTACAGGGATCAACACCACGTTGTAGCAGAACGCCCAGAACAGATTTTGATGGATCGTTCGCATCGTCTTACGGCTGAGCGCAAGCGCACGCGGCACACTGCGCAAATCGCCGCTGATCAGCGTGAGATCAGACGCTTCGATTGCTACATCTGTCCCCGTGCCAATCGCGATCCCAACGTCCGCTTGAGCGAGTGCGGGTGCATCGTTAATCCCATCACCCACCATCGCCACGCGCTTGCCTTCGGCTTGAAGGGA
>JAPKMU010000407.1 GCA_026645745.1 Anaerolineae bacterium
CCTCCTCTTGGATGAGCGCTGCATAACCCATCATCGCGTTTAGCGGTGTGCGCAGCTCGTGACTCATCGTAGCGAGGAACTGGTCTTTAAACAGAAGCGCGTCACGCAGTTCGACAATTAAGCGATCACGCTCTCGGTTGGAAACCTCTAATTCGCGGACATTTCTTTCTAGGCTCTCAATCGAGACACGCAATTTTGCAGTCATCTCGTTGAAGGCGTGCGCCATTACGCTCAATTCCTGTGGACCCGTAGGCGAGGCTTGCCTAGAGAAGTCCCCACTTTGAATTGACTTCGCAACCTTGACCAAGTTCGCTACCGGACGAAGGATGCTGCTTGCGACGATGGTGGCAGCCACCGCCCCGACGATTACCGCCGCCAGCGAAACGCTGATCCAACTGCGCTGTGTACGCTCCAGCAAGCGGGCAGCTTCCGCGATTGCAGCATCGGCATCAGCTTCAATCGTATCTTGCAAATCTGCCAAACCTTCACTGAAGCGGCGCTGAAGTGCTGCCAGTTCAGTGTGGCGATGGGCTTGGGCACGTGTCCAGTTTGCGGCTTGTGCCAATTCGAATAATTCGGTAATGGTCAGGTTTAGGTCTTCGACCAGTGCCCCAAGAGTTGACAGTGATGCCGTCGCGGACGCGATACTTTCGGGCGTACTGCCCGGTGGCTCGGCTTGCATTGCCGCAACTCGCGCATTGAAGGCTGCGATCTGCTCCCCTAAACGCCCCTCGATCAGGTTCGTTTGGCGGGTGAGCAGCATATAGTCCACGCTTGCGATGACTTGATACCACGAGATCTCAAGACCCGCCGCAGCGCGCAGTTGATCAAAGGCGCGCCCCGACGCGTCATTTGACTCCGCAACCGACTGGCTGAAAAGAAGCCCCGTCCCAGTGGCGATCAACACGAGCAGAATCATGAGCGCAAACGCGAACGTGACGCGCTGCGCAACCGTAGTACGTGGCAGACGCATACCTTCTTCCTTCCTACCCGTCAGCGTGTGATCAACGCCAGATCAACTGGAATACTGGGGGCAACGGATTCCCCGTTCAGGTACGCCAGCGCGGTTTCGATTCCCAACCGCCCCATTTCGGCAGGCTGCTGGGCAATGGTCGCCTGTAGTTCACCGGCTTCGAGTGATGACAATGCGTCGTCAACCGCATCAAACCCGACAAATCGGATTTCTTCGAGACGACCGGCAGCGCGCGCCGCTTCGATTGCGCCGAGAATCATCTCGTCGTTGTGCGCGAAAACACCGTCAATATCCGCATTGGCTTCCAAGATTGCGGCGAAAACGGCTTCACCTTCTTCGCGGCTGAAATTCGCGGTTTCGGCGGCGATAATCACGATATTTTCATATGCAGTGAGCGCTTCATTAAAGCCCGCGCCACGATCCTGAGCAGCCGAGGTTCCTTCAATTCCCTTAAGTTCGACGACATTTCCGCTCTCGCCGAGGATGTCGGCAAGGTAATCCCCTGCCATTTCGCCACCCGCGCGGTTATCGGAGGCGATGTGTGCGACAACCTCACCTCCCATCGCACTGCGATCAATCGTGAATACGGGAATCCCGGCAGCATTGGCGGCTTCAACCGAGGTAGTAATCGATTCAGAGTCGACGGGGTTGATCAGAAGTGCATTGATCCCCGCCTCAATCAACGATTGAATTTGCTCAGCCTGTGTTGCAGCATCATCGGCAGCATCTTCAACCAGCAGCGTCACGCCGAGACGATCAGCGGCTTCGGCTGCCCCCTCTTGGAGTGATGCAAAAAACGGATTCGCCAAATTGGAGATCGAGAGTCCAATCCGCACCGCGTCCGATTCTGCGGTGTTCGTGTCAGTGGTCGGGGTCGCTGGATCAGGCGAAGACGTTCCGCTGCACGCGGCTAGCAGAACTGCCAAGCTGATGACCAGCGATACGCGGAAGGAGAACAGAACGTTGAAAAGTATTGAGGAATGTCGCATGACTGAATCTCCCGTTAACACTATCTCATTTATTGTCAACCCAAATGCCGTTACAGAATCTTTACGTTTTTCTGTGTTGAATATGCGATTGCGGATTGGTGGGGAAACACGGGGCAGTCTGCTGATCTGCCAATGCGGGCAATGCGAGCATTAGCCAATGCTCGCCGGATCAGTTCTGCCCATGCGTAAATCGAATTGGATTTGGGTAAGGCTTATCTGCTTGCGGCAGATTTCGTGCGTTTTGAAGCACTCTCTAGGCGTTTGGTGAGCATATCGATGGCGACAGCAGAAACCAGCACAACGCCTTGAATGATCTGCTGCGGGTAAGACTGCACACGCAGAAGATTCATCCCGTTGCCCAAGACACCCACCAGCAGCGCACCTACGACGCCGCCGGGAATATTGCCAACGCCGCCAAAGAGGCTGACACCTCCCAGAACGGCTGCGGTAATCGCTTCAAGTTCAAGCCCGGATGCCGCCTGCGGTTGTGCGGAGTTTACGCGCCCTGTGAGCAGCACGCCCGCCAGCGCCGCGAGCATTCCGCTCAAGGCATAACACAAAATCTTGACACGGTCGACCGGAATCCCTGCCAATCGCGCAGTTTCCTGATTGCCACCCACTGCATATACATGCAGTCCAAACCGTGTTCGGGTCATCATCACTGTGAATGCGACTACAACGATCAGCCATACGATGAGCGGGGTGGGGATATCGTTGATGCTGCCGCGCCCCCAAAAAGTATATGCTTCGGTCAAGCCGGAAACGGGTCTGCCTTCGGTGTAGTACAACGTAAGCCCGCGCGCAACGCCGAGCGTTGCCAAAGTTGCGATGAACGGTGGCAGCTTACCGAAAACGACCAAAGCACCGTTGATGGCTCCAATCACGAAGCCGAGTGCCAATCCGAGAAGGATGCTCACTTCAGCGGGTAATCCATTGCGCACCATCAACCCCGCCGAAATCGCCCCACACAGCGCCGCAACCGAGCCGACCGAAAGGTCGATACCCCCGGAAATCATGGTGAGTGACATGCCGACGGTCACGATAATGATGTGCGCATTCTGCACGAGAATATTGGTTAGGTTGCGATCTTGAAAAAAGCGGTCGGATGACAGGCTGAAAAAGACGAACAGCCCGATCAGGAAAATAAACACAGTGCCGCGCCGCAGAATCGTTACCACGATGTTTTCGCTCCCGTTGCTGCCGTCATGATCTCATCCTGAGAGGTTTGGCGCGTGTTGAACTCAGCGACGAGCCGACCTTCTCGCATCACGAGAACACGGTCAGTCACACCGAGTACCTCTGGCAGCTCTGAGGAAATCATAAGGATGCCGACGCCCTGCGCGACGAGCGCACGCATCAGGCGGTGAATTTCGGCTTTCGCTCCTACATCAATTCCGCGAGTCGGTTCATCAAGGATTAGCACCCGAGGTTGAAGAGTCAGCCATTTGGCGATCACAACCTTCTGCTGGTTGCCTCCGCTTAAATTGCGGACGCGCTGCCCAAGCGACGGTGTGCGAATATTCAGTTTTTCGACGAACTCCGAGCCAACTCTCTTGACTTTGCCGCCGGGAATGATTCCGAAACTCGCCAACTTTGCGAGCAGTTTCATCGTGATATTCGTGCCAACGCTCATCCTCAAGAATAAGCCCTGTGCTTTGCGATCCTCGGTGACCAATGCTATTCCCTGTCGAATCGCCTGTGCCGGAGAGTTGAGCCGCAGTGCTGTTCCGTTCAGCAAGACCTCGCCGCTGGTGGGGGGATGAACCCCAAACAGCGTTTCGGCAAGTTCGGTACGTCCTGCCCCGACCAGTCCGGCAATACCGACGATCTCGCCGCGATTCAAGGTGAATGAAATATCTTCAATTGCATCGCCGCGTGTGAGATTCCGTACCTCTAATATAGGGGCAGATGTGCCTACAGCAGGGGCATCCTGCTCATCGCGCATGTAGATGTCGGCAACATCACGCCCGACCATCATACGAATTAACTCGTCCTGCGTGAGTTCGCGCACAGGCTTGCTGCCAACCAGCGTACCGTCGCGGAGTACGGTCACACGCTCGGCAACCGTGAAAATTTCGTTCAGGCGATGCGAGATAAAAACAATGGACACGCCCTGTTCCTTTAGACGACGCATTTGCGCGAACAGGGTTTCAACCTCGGTATCCGTCAAGGAAGAGGTGGGTTCGTCCATCACGATCAACCGTGCATCAAGCGAAAGCGCTTTTGCTACCTCGACCATCTGCTGCTGCGCAATCGAGAGATCACGCACGGGCGTTCGCGGATCAATTGTCAAGCCGAGACGCGCCAACTGCTCAGACGCATCAGCATACAGTTTTCGCCAGTGGATCATCCCCGGCACGACGCCTCGTGGTTCGCGCCCAAGATAGATGTTTTTGCCAACATCGAGGTACGGTATCAGCGCGATCTCTTGATGAATCATGCTGATACCGATTGCTTGAGCATCATGCGGTGAGCGCAGGTTAACCGGCTGCCCTTGCCAGATGATTTGACCGCTGTCCGGTGGAAAAACGCCGTCCAGAATGCGCATCAAAGTGCTTTTACCCGCGCCGTTTTCACCGAGCAGCGCCAAGATTTCTCCCGGATGGACGATTAAATCAACATCTTTGAGCGCTTGTACACCGGGAAAGGACTTGTGAATCGCACGCATTTCCAACAGGGGCGCGGACGAGTTGGATGAGGTAGACATGAACGGTTAGCTTTTCTCAAAAGAATCCAGAAGTAAAGGGGCAAGGACGAGCCTCGCCCCTAAATTTAGAGCAGTTTTTGTTACTGAGTAACCAACGCCAGCGGAACCGGAATCGACTCGGCAACGCTCATGCCGCCCAGATACGCGGCAGCCGCTTCGACGCCGAGATAACCGATTTGATCCGGCTGCTGCGCGACCGTCGCGGCAAGTGCACCCGCTTCGACAGCGGC
>JAPKMU010000408.1 GCA_026645745.1 Anaerolineae bacterium
CATCGCAAGCGATAGAGAGGGGCAAAACCACCGCCCTGCTTTTCACCCCCTCTCTAAACAAAGTTTGGAGAGGGGGCGGGGGGACAAATCAACCAACGGAGGACTCGTGACGACGAATCGCGTGTATTTGAACGCGGACGGCTCAATCGGAGAAGAAATCACCGACTTGGGCAACACCTTTGTGAGCGCGACGATCAGCGGTGGGGCGATCACGTATGCCGCCACGCTGATGAGCGTTGAGCCGGAAAATTTGACCGCGTTGGACGAACTCCACACCATTGCCAACGGCGGAACAGGAAAACTGCTGCTGCTGCGCACGCAAAGCACAGGGCGGCGCGTGATGATCAAGCATGGGTCGGGCAATATCTGGAGTTCGGCAGGGGATATCCTGCTCGATGACCCGAACCGCCTGCTGATGCTCGTGTACAACGGACAAAACTGGGTGGTGATCGGCAGTGACGGCGCGGGCGGCACACTGATCTTGACGCCGGACTCATGCGTGACCTTCTACGCGGATTTCGACTCAGCGCCGATTGGGGATGCGAGTTGGAGTTTCCCGACGACGGAAAAGCCGTTCGGCGTACATGTTGGGACGGCGGGCGGGATCGGGCAGTCTTACGGTGGACGCACCAGCCCCGGCGTGTGCAAAAGCACACAGGTCGGGGGTGGAGCGGTCTCCGAATGCACCGTGATCGTGGATTACGGCAGCGAGGCGGCGTGCGAGATCAATCAGGTGCGCTTCTGGTATCGTGCCACTACGTCCGCCCCGGATAAGCAGGCAATCGCGCGCGTGCGCTTCTTCAGCGGCGCGGGAGCGCTGATCGGCAGCCACAACATTGACGAAGGGACGATCAAAACATCGTGGAATCAAGCGGTGTGGCTCGGCAGCATGATCGGCGTTCGCTATGTGGCAATGACCTATGATTCGGGGTCGGCGGGTTCGACGACGACTTACATCGACGAAGTGGAAGTGAACTAAGGAGACATAACCCGATGAACACAGAAACCATGCTCTTGTTCGTGCTGAACATCGGCTTGTTGGGCGCGGCGATTGGCGTGCTGATGGCGGCGCGGGCGATGAGCAAAGCGCAAAAAGACGAGGCGGAGCGCCTGTATCTCGCACTGCCGCCCCAGTGGCAGAATACGATTCTGAAGCTGATCGAAGCGGCGGAGGCGGTGCTCAAGGTGGCGAAGGATGTCACCGACGGGCAGGAGAATTCGGTAGGATAGAGTACTCACCCCCTGCCCCTCTCTATCGCGTGCGATGGAGATGGGGTTGGGGGTGAGGAGCAGTTCAAGCAGAAAAACGATTATCGTTTTTTCACCGTCTTGCCGAACACACATTCCCCGGTTTGACCGTTCACGAGCGCGGTACGCACATCCCCATCGCGCTCGAACAGCGTGGCGATCCACACCGGCACGAGCAGCAGCGAAAAACTCATCGACTTGGTGAATACGCTCACCGTGACCTCGGTCTCTTGCGTTGAATACTGCTCCGTGTGCCGCCGCCGCATCTGCTTTGAAACGATCTCACGCACTTCCAGCGATGCCTTCTCGAAATCAATGTCATATAACTGCGCCGGATAACGGGCGAGCAGTTCCGGCTCATACGCGGTCATTCTGCCCGTTTCGAATTCACCGAGCTTGCGCAGCAGGGCGCGATCCGGCATTTGCGCGGCGGGAACGAGAATTCCGAGTTCCGCGTCTTGAAAGCGGTTATTTTGGTAGATGGGCGGCGCATTGTAATTCCAGCCGTCACGGCGATTTTCTGTTTGACGGATGGTCTGCGAAATATCCGCGATCACGTCGAACATCCAATACGGCAGATACATACCGATCAACTGAGCGCTGGCAATCCGATTATCATCAAAAAATGAGGCGATGCGCTGCGTGGTGTCTTTCAGGCGCTCACGGATGATCGCCTTCGCTTGTTCCTCACTGACTTCGAACGGGATCAATCCATCCGGGCGCGTGAACGTATCTTTCCCCGCCGATTCGACCACATGCGTTGATCCGCAGAACATACACAGCATCGAAAGCTGGCGCGCCGGAATCGTTCGCTCTGCACCGCAGTTGTTACAATGAATGATGCGCTCCCCGACGATCCAGCGGACGGGCTGCGCTTTGCGCTGAAGGAGTGCAATGCCGAGATGCTCACCGCCGATTTCTCGTTTGGGCGCGGGAGCATTGTAGCCGCAAAACTTACACGAAACCCGCCCGGTTTGTTCATCGGTCGTCAGTGCGCCGCCGCATATCGGGCATTCGAGCGTATCCGTCTGCGCGAGATGCGGGGCATCAATCCGCTGGATTTGACTTCCGCCTTCCTGCTGCGTGCGCGCCGCTTCTTCAGGCGTGAGCTTGCCATCCAAAACCATCAACTCGCGCAGGGCTTCGATGTTGCCTTGATCGTGCGCCAAAATGATCGACAGATGATCACGTTTCTTCTTGGCATCGGTGGCGAGCTTCGCCGCCCAGAAATGCGCGTCGAGAAAATCCGGCTCAAGTTCGATTGCTTTTTCAAAGCTGGCGAGTGCTTCCTCTGTTTCGCCGCGCATGCGCGCCGCTTGCGCGTCCTCGTAATAGATCAATGCCCGGTGGCTGATCTTGGTGCGGTCGCTCATGCGGAGTAGGTTCGGCGCTTGAGTCATTTTGTTGAGCGAATCGCGTTTGCGCGCCTGTGCTTCTTCGAGCGTCTCGTAACGCTTATGCCCGCAAGACGGACAGACGTACACCGCTTCCCGTTCGCGGAAGTCCATCGGCGTTTCGCATTTGGCACAAGTTATCGGCGTGGTCATCGATCATCCCCCATGTGCGAGTCATACGCTTATTTTAAGGTCGGGATCGGCGTATGGATCATCCGAGATTCAGGGGCATCAAGTTCGCGGGAGTAAATCGAGCATCGCGCGGAGTGTCTCGATGGGCATGCCGACGATATTCGTGTAACTGCCGTCATAGTGGCTGACGGGATTAAAGCCGGTCGTGTCCTGAATCGCGTAGCCGCCCGCTTTGTCGAAGGGTTCGCGGGTGGCGATATAAGCTTCGATGTCCGCATCGGAATAAGGGCGCATGTACACCGTCGATTGTGTTACGCGGGTGATTCGTGTGCTGTCCGGCGGCGAAATGTGGAGCGCGGTCAGCGCGGTGGCGACCGTATGGGGATGGTCGCGCAAGCGGATCAACATGGCGCGGGCTTCGTCCATATCCGCAGGTTTTTCGAGAATATCGCCGCCTTGAATGCCGAGCGTATCCGCCGCAAGGATCACGGTTGTATCGGCGGCAATGATCAGCGCGGGATCATTCAAGCGGGCGGCGACCGCGTATGCCTTGTCGATGCTCAAGCGCGCGACGTAAACAAGCGGAGACTCCCCCGCGCGGCGTTTTTCTTCAATGTCTGGCTTGATCACGGTGAACGTGATGCCCATTTCGGTGAGCAGTTCACGGCGGCGCGGCGATCCGCTGGCTAAGATGGTTTGCATCGAGTAGTGTTTGTCCTTTTACTGCTCCTCGCCCCCGCCGCTGACCCCTCCCCCACTCGCTTCGCTCGTCTCCCCTCCCCGAATTCGGAGAGGGGTGCAAACGGCGTTACTCGAAACGCGGCGAATCTGTGGAGAAGACAGGGGCAGCAGACAGCGAAGGGGGACAGGGTGTGCTCTGTCCCTACTCTTCGTCTTCTTCGTCGTACTCGTCGCCGTATTCCCCATGCGGGTGACCGTGCGCGATTTCGTCTTCATTCGCAGGGCGCACGCCTGTCACGCGGATTTCGTACTTGAGCGCCTTCCCTGCCAGCGGCTCATTAAAATCAAGGATGATCGCATCCGGGGTGACTTCCTTCACGAAAGCGACATCAATGAAGCCTTCGTCGTCCTCAAGCTCGATCTCCATACCCGCTTCCAGTTGATCGGCGTCGGGAATATCGGCGCGGTCAAGCGACTCAATCGCCGTCTCATCGTATTCGCCATAAGCATCTTCGGCGGCAAGGCTGACTGTGAGTTGATCGCCGACTGATTTACCTGCCAGCGCTTCTTCAAGACCGGGGAGAATCATCCCTGCGCCGTGCAGGTAATATGCTTCCGCGTATTCGCCGTCCTGTCCTTCTTCGAGAAAAAGTTCGCCATCCGCGAACAATTTGTACTCGAAGGTGACAACCATGTTATCCGCGACTTTGGGGGTATTCGCTGCCATAAAGTGGCATTCCTTTCAAATCGATTGGTGAAAACCTCAGGTGTCGCACGATTATAGCATTGGCGTAGTCCGCTTTGACAGCGCGAGGTTGGCAGGTCAAAAGGGGTATAATCGGGCGATTATTTTCACGTAAGTGGAGAACATAATCATGTCGGTGGCATGTATGGGAGAACTCCTGATCGACTTCGTGGCGCTCGAATCCGGCGTAACGGTCGGGGATGCGTCCGGCTTTCAGAAAGCGCCCGGCGGCGCTCCCGCGAACGTCGCGGTGGCGGTGGCGCGTTTAGGCGACCGCGCCGCGTTTCTGGGTCAAGTAGGAGATGATCCGTTCGGGCATTATCTGGCGGGCGTGATGGAGCAAAACGGCGTCGATACGCGTGGACTGACCTTCAGCGCCGAAGCGCGGACGGCGCTGGCGTTCGTCAGTTTGCGAGCGGACGGCGAACGGAGTTTCGTCTTTTACCGTCATCCGAGCGCGGATATGCTCATGCGCCCGGAGGATGTCGTCACCCGCGTGATCGACGATTACGACGTATTTCATTATGGCTCGATTACGTTGATCGGGGAGCCGAGCCGGAGCGCAACCCTTACCGCCGCCGCTCATGCGCGTGAGGCTGGCAAACTGATCAGCTATGACCCGAATTTGCGTCTATCCTTGTGGGAAAGCG
>JAPKMU010000409.1 GCA_026645745.1 Anaerolineae bacterium
TCGAGGTCATTCAGCAGTTGATCGCGCAATTTCGCTTCGCGTTCTGATGTTCCCAACGCGCTTAGGTTTTTACGAAGCTGTTCTTGCAACGTTTGAATGCGCTCAAATTCTCCGGTCAGGGCATTCATTTCGGCTTGCGCATCTCGCACCGCCTCCTGCGATGTAAAGTAGGCTTGCAGCAGCGCGAATGCGGCATCTGTCAGCAGTCCCCGCAAATCATCGACCTTTTCGCGTGTCCAGCGCTCGAGAGATTCCTTCGCATCCGTGATCGTGCGCACGCTCACCGTGAACTGAACCGTCCCTTTGGCGGGCACATCCACTGACCAGCGCGTGTGTCCCATGTCGGTCGATTCCGGTTCTGCCATCTGGAAATATTCTGTTTGGGCAATATCGCGCCGCTCAATATATACCGTCATCGGCTGGGTGGTGCGGCTGGTCAGTGTGTACAGCGTATTTGTGATCTGTGCGCGGCTGACCACTGGCGACCGTTGTTCGGGATCGAAGCGCAGCGCGTGCAGAGTCGGATCGATTTGCGTGCGTTCCTCACTCACCAGAATCTCGACTGCCAGCGCATACGGAATTTGCAGCGTATCACCCACCCCGGTAAACCGCAGCAGCCCTTCACCCACATAGCCGCTGTCGATAATGGTGACAGGACCCTGCTCTAGTGCGCGGTCGCTGCTGTTACGGAATTCCCATACCTTCAGGGGATGATTCGGCATTTTGTCGCTGTTATAGACGATGAGCGGACGCAGCGCGAGCGGCATGCGCAGGATCGGCACCATTGCCGATTGTCCGCGCCGCACCGTCACCGGCGACTCGACCGGGTAAGTTGTCAGCGATGCTTCCGCATTGCTCATCAGTACCGGGCTGAAGTACCGCCCGCTGACTTTCAAATCCCCCAGCGGACCCGAACGATAAAAGCTCGCAAGGTCTCGCGGTTGATCATTGCTTGCAGCGTCACGAACACGAATCAACGACAGCATATCTGTAATCAAGTTTCCCATCCGCTGAATAGAATTTTGGAGAGATTGAAGGTACTGCCGCTGTTTTGAGGATAGACTGCCTTCAAACTGCATGAGTTCGGCAAACCCCATCATCGTACTCAGTGGGCTTCGTAATTCGTGTGAAATGGTCGCCATCGCTTCGGCAACGCGCGGATCCCCTGAAAGCTGCTGGAGCGCTGCTTCATTGTCCGCCACTTCAGGACGCGGCGGCGTGCTCGTGTTGTACAAGTCATATACAAACGAGATTGGACGCCCCGAAATCAGCGTCAGCGAGACATCATTCAAGTCTTCTTCAAGTGTGTTTTCAAACAGCCCCCACCCGGTCAGGAGTGCTTCGGTATCGCTGACGCGCACCAAGCGATAGCTCACGCGCCATGTTGGGCTGGGCGCAAGGTATCCTAACTCAAGATCGTGATCGCCTTCGCCGACCTGAATCGTGAGCGTTGAGCGCGTTTGCTCAATTTGACTGACATCCAAGAAGAAGCTGACATCCTGCGCGGATCGGCGTTCTTGCAGCGTGACGCCTTGCAACCGCGCAATCGGCAGGATGTGCAGTTGATCGGCTGCTGCCTCTTGACCCTGCAAAATAACCGTTGGGGGCTGTTCCAGCGAGGCTTCAACGCCAACTAACCGTCCGCTGACCGTCTGCGAATTATCGAGCAGTAAATTCACACTGCTGCCGCGCAAACTCACGAGGAGATCCACCAGACTGGCGCGCTCGGTGAGTTTCACCGCAAGGTCTTGCAGCACCGCGCTTTTTTCCTCCGGCGTCTCGTAATCAACGCTGAGCACCGGACTGCCTTGGTGGACGACAATATTGAGACTTTTCAAAACATCGTTTGTTGCGTCGTGCGCCACTATCAGCGAAATCGTGCGTTCATTGACCGTGCCGCGCCGCTCAAAATAGCCGATTCCCTGCTTCCAAAGGGTCATTTTTCGGATCGGAAGTTGTGCCATGTGAGAACTCCATGCAGCCGATATGACGATTACTTAATTATAGAAATGCGCGCGGAAAAGATCACAGAGTCGCATCCACCCGCACATAATCGACCATCATCCTATCGGGAAGATTCGCTCGGTCGATGTTTGTTGATCAGGCTCAGCTTGACTTCTTCGATGCCTCACCGAGGTTTGGGGGAGAGCGGCGGGGATGAAAAACCGAACAGGTTTCACAATTGAGTTAGAGATATAATGTTTTAATCCCCAATATCAAGCTGAGGTGTACGCCGCATGACAGACGTATTTATCTCTTATTCTCGTCAAAACGGCGATTTTGTCAGACGTTTGTACGACTCCCTTGATCGCAGCGGTCGGGAAGTATGGATTGATTGGGAATCGATACCGCGCGGTGAAGAATTCCTCAAAACGATTTATGACGGCATCGACGCGGCAGATGTGTTCTTGTTCGTCGCCAGTCGTCATTCGCTCGTAAGCGAAATTTGTAATCTCGAAATCCGCCATGCGCGGCGCCGCCAAAAGAAAATTATCCCAATAGTGGTTGAACTTATCGAAGGTGATACTTTTAACGCTGTGGTCGCCGGGTGGTTCAAAAAAGCATGGGAGAATGATGCCCGCGAAAACTGGGATGTCCTCAAGGCGATTAACTGGGCGATTTTCACCCCAGATCGGGATTTTGACACCGAATTTCAAGCACTTACGGACGAAATCGATACCGATCGCCCACATGTGAGGCTGCACACACGCTATCTGGTCGCTGCGAAAGATTGGAATGCCGCCGGACGTACCCCAAGCCTGTTGTTGATCGGCGATCAAGTCATCGCTGCCGAAGGTTGGCTGCAACAAGCAGACAAAAAAATCCCTGCACCCACTTCAGAACAAGCCGAGTACATTGTCGAAAGCCGCCGTGCTGAGGACGAGCGGGTGCGTTTGGCTGCTGAGCAGGAGCAGCGCACGCGCGCTCTTGAATTCCAAACCCAAGCGGCGGCGGCTGAAAACGCCCGACTAGCACGGCGCACACGCATTTTTCGCAGCACGGCTTTGTTCGCTGCCCTGATCGGGGTGAGCGCGCTGGTGGTGGCGCTGGCAAGCGCGAACCGCGCTGCTGAAGCGAACACCGAAGTCGCGCACGCCCAAGCAACGCTCACGCAGGTGCCGCCCACCCTGACGCGAGTCGCGGAAGCGATCGCGCAGGGAGAGGCGCGGATTGCATCGTTGGATTTGACTTCTTATGCGACCGATTTGCTTTCGCTGCCAAACGGCAATGTGCAAACCGCTGCGCTGCTGGCGATCCGAGCACTTCAACATGGGGAAACGATACAGGCACACCGTGCGCTCAATGTGGCAGTTGATCGCAATTACGCAGTCCGGCGGCTCGATTCGGGAGCGAGCGCAATGCTGGATGTCGCTTACAGCCCTGATGGACACCTCATCGTCACGGCGGATGGCGCATCAGGGGCAAGTTTATGGAATGCCGACACTGGAGAACTGCTTCGCCAGTTCAACGGTCACTCCGATGCGGTGCTCAGTGCAGCGTTCAACCCGGACGGAAGATTTGTCGTGACGGCAAGCTCGGACACTACCGCGATTCTTTGGGATGTTGCTACCGGTCAGCAGATTCGCACGTTTGAGGGTGTGCATACTTTTTCGATCAACAGTGTGACATTCAGCCCGGATGGGCAGTTGTTGGTGACAGGCGGTAGTGATATGACCGTTGTGATTTGGGATGTTGCCACGGGAGAGGTACTGCATATTCTAACGCAGCGTGACTGGGTGAGGAGTGTACATTTCAGCCCCGATGGTTCGAGACTCGCCTCAGTGAGCGGCTCAATCATAGGGACAGTGTATATATGGGATGCTCACACGTGGGAAAAAATCCATCAATGGGATATTCCTTATACTAGCGGCACTGATGCGGTATACAGCCCTGATGGCACGCTTATTGCAACCGCAGGTGAAACAGTTATTCTGTGGGACGCACAAACCTTCGAGCAGGTACGCGAGTTCCCACGCGAACACAATATTCGGATAAAAAGTGTCAGCTTTAGTGCTGATGGGCAGTATCTTGTGACCGCTGGTGACGATGATCTGGCGATCTTGTGGTATCTATCACAAGCGCGCGCTATCCGCAGGTTTTCGGGGCATATGCCGACGCAGTACAGCGGCGTAACACGAGCGGTTTTCAGTCCCGATGGGAATCTTGTCGTCACGAGCAGCTACGACGGGACGGCGATCATATGGGATGCAGATGCAACACGGGAACAGGTACGCGACAATCAGGGGGATGTTGTACTTGATGCAGTCTACAGCCCCGATGGTCTCCACTTTGCTGCAAGCTATTTGTTAGACACTGTGGTCATTTGGGATTACCTGACCAATACACGTGTGCATACCTTAGCGGTTCCCGACACCTTCCGAGACAATTCACTTTCGTCACTGGCTTATAGCCCGGACGGAACGATGCTCCTCACTGCCGTTGGTAACAGCGTCCTTTTGTGGGATACCTCGACCGGGGCGCTGCTCCGTAGCCTTCAAGGCGAAGCGAGCGCTGCGATCCGTGCTGATTTTGATCCCACTGGGCACTTCATCGCCGTGACTCAAACCAACAGCATAGAGGTCTGGGATGCGGAAACTGGCACAGAAATTGAGCGCTTCACCAGCGGAGGCGACGAGGTGTGGACGGATGTACATTACAGTCCAGATGGGGAACAGATCATGGGAATTTCGATGTCGAATACTGTTGTGATCTGGGACAGCCAAAGCCGCGAAGTGATGCAGCGCTGGCATGATGATCGATTTGTTGACCTGACGGCATTACACGCTGTTTACAGCCCACAGGGCAGCGAGCTCGCTGCCGCAAGAGGGACAACAGTGC
>JAPKMU010000040.1 GCA_026645745.1 Anaerolineae bacterium
TGGGGTGCGGCACGTTCGGCGGCACTTCGACCACCGACAATGTTTCATTCCGCAACCTGAGCAACGTGAAGCGCCTCGCGTACTTCACCGATGCCCGCATCGCCGAATACGTCAAGGATTGGAACTAGACTATGAGCAGCCAACCTCAGCGTTTCGTGATTATCGGCGGCGGTTATTTGGGCGTGTGGGTGTACCGCTTCTTAATGCGCCGCGCTGGAAACTTGGTGCGGAATGGGCATATTCAAATCACCGTGATCACGCCCAAAAACTATCATTCGTTTCACGGCTTCACGGCTGAAGCGCTCACGGGGGTGATGTCAATCGCCAACCGTCAAAGCCCGCTGCGGTTGGTCATGCGCCATGCCACACTTGTCCGTGCACACGCCGAGCATGTCGATACGGCGCGAAAAACCGTGCGTGTCAAGATGGTGGGTGACGAGACGATCCGCGAAATTCCGTATGATCACGTTGTGCTTGGCAACGGCACGTATGACCTGATGGACTCAATCCCCGGCATGCGCCAGCACGGTTTCAGCGTGAAAGAACCGGGCGGCGTCTTGAGCACACGCAACCAGTTGATCCGCATGTTGGAAACTGCCGAAGGACTCAGCGATATAGCGGCGGCTCAAGCGATGCTCACGGTGGTGGTAGCGGGCGGCGGCTTCGCCGGGGTCGAGTTGGCGGCGAATATCGCGGAGATGTTCCACATCGTCAAATCGAATTTCCCCGCACTCCGGCAGCACAAAGCCCGCGTGATCCTCGTCCACAGCGGATCGGCGCTCGTGCCGCAGCTTCGCCCGCGTTATGACCGCTTGGCGGATTACATCACCCGTGAGCTGAATAAATGGGGCGTCGAAGTTATCCTGAACACCCGGCTGACACGCGTTCAAAACGGCGGTGTTGAGTTAAGCGATGGCAGTTATATTCCCGCGCGCACCGTGATCAGCACGGTTGGACAAAAAACGATGGTCATGCCGGGGACGGAGGCATTCACGCGTACGCTAGACGGCTTGATCCAGACGGATGATTGTCTGCGCGTCCCCGGCGTTGACGGCGTATGGACGGGCGGCGATACCGCCAGCGTCCCGCACATCAGCGGCGTCCCCTGCCCATCCAATGCATTGTGGGCGATCATGCACGGTAAGCAGATCGGGATCAACCTCGCACAGACGGCGAAAAACAAACCGCTGAAAAAGCTGACCTATCGCGGGTTGGGTCAAGCGGCGAGCATGGGCATGATGAAAGGCGCATCCGAGCTTTATGGGATGCAGTTCACAGGCTTTATCGGCTGGTGGCTGCGCTTCGGCTTCTTCATCTTGTTTATGCCGTCGCGTCGTCAAGCGGTACGCGTGTTAGGGGATTTCTTCTGGTTGAATTTTCTTGGGCGTTACCAAACGTCGATGGAAAGCGTCGATCCGGGGTCATTGGAAGCGAAACGCGCCAAAGAATCGACCGCGACGATGGAGATCGCCGCGATTACGCCCGCTCAGGTGGGGTGAACTGCTCCTCACTCCCGTCTCCAACCGAAGGTTGGAGACGGGAGAAAAACACGCGATCTGCTCCCCATCTCCTCGCTTGCGTGGGAGAGGGGGCAGGGGGTGAGGGGTCAAATTGGCGATTGCCAACCCCATCCCTTGGCTAACGAACGACGTTTGCGACCGGAATCCACACAGGCGACGCTTCGCACGCGACCCAGACTTTAGCGAAATCGCCGCTGAATTCGCTGATGTACCACGTTCCCGGTGACAAGTTGAAACCAGTATAGGCGCTGGCATCCGCTGCGTAGAACGCGAGCGCCCCGGCGGGAACAGGATAGACAACAGATCCTGCCGGAAGCGGATACGTGCAAGCCGCGCCGCCAAGCGCGGTCGCGCTCCAAGTGAAGCCCGCATTCAAGCAGTCCGTCCCGACCGTATCCGACCAAAGCTGCGCGTTGCCGTCGGCGTCATAGGTCGTGGTTGCGGCAAGACCGATACCATCTTCGAGATAAACGCCGATACCGCTTGCACCCTGCAAAATCAGACCGCCGATATAGAAACGAACGGTCAGTGTTTGACCCGCTTCTACAAAGCGACCATCACCCGAACGGAAATTCCCATCATCCCACATGTTGATCGCGTAGAACCCTGCGTCTTCAACTTGTGCGGAAACATCAACATAGCATCCCGCATCGTTGAGGTTGTAACTCACGAACGAGCCGCCAAGGGCTGCAAAAACCGAAACGGCACTCACGAATAACACCGCGATCACAAGAGCGGCAGCCAAGAACGATGGGCGAATCAAACGACGCATAGGACAATTCTCCTGACTAGAATTGACTGTGGGTTAGATTACTTACAAGTGACATTTCTATCATACTGAAACTGCACTAAAGCGCCATAGGTGTGAACCTGAATTTTACAAGTCCTTACACTTTGGCAGTCATCATAACCGAGCCATACCGCCGTGATCGCTTTTGAACGGCATGCGTTACAATTTCGGCTCACTTGCCAGCGTTTACTTGAGATAAGCTCATGCCCACCATTCATTTAGTGACCGAAGTTCCCGGACCGAACAGCCGCGCCCTTGCCGTGCGCCGTGAAGCTGCCACACCGCGCGGCGCTGCCAAAGTCTCCGCTATTGGTGTTGAGTCGGCACATGGAGCCGCCGTCAAAGACGTAGACGGCAACACCTTACTCGATTTCGCCGGAGGAATCGGGGCGCTTGCCGTTGGGCATACCCCGCCCAATGTGGTCGAGTCGATCAAATTGCAGTCGGAAAAATTGATCCACTTTTGCGCGATTGTCGGCACGTATGAGCCGTATGTCCGCGTCGCGGAACTGCTCAACGAGGTGACGCCGGGGGATCACGCCAAGAAAACCATCCTCCTCAACAGCGGCGCGGAAGGCATCGAAACGGCGGTCAAAATTGCCCGCAGCGCGACCGGACGCGCCGCGATCATCGTGTTCGAGGGCGGGTATCACGGGCGAACGAATCTCACGCTGGCGATGACGAGCAAATACGGCTTGTTTAAGAAAGGCTTCGGTCCGTTCGCGCCCGAAGTCTACCGCCTGCCGTTTCCGAACGTGTACCGCCGCCCGATGGGCATGAGCGAAGAGGACTATATAGATGCGGCGGTCAAGCAGCTTGAATTCGCCATGATCGCACAGGTTGATCCGTCGGCGGTTGCGGCGATTGTGATCGAACCGGTGCAGGGGGAAGGCGGGTTCATCCCGACGCCGCCGAAATTCTTGCAGCGCATCCGTGAGCTTTGCACCGAACACGGGATCGTGATGATCGCCGACGAAATTCAGTGCGGGTTTGGGCGTACCGGGCGCTTGTTCGCCGTCGAGCATTACGGGATCGTGCCCGATTTGATCGTGACGGCGAAATCGCTCGCCGCCGGAATGCCGCTCGCCGCCGTGACGGGACGTGCCGAACTCATGGACGCGCCGCACCCCGGTGGACTCGGTGGGACGTATTCAGGGAATCCGCTGGCGTGTGCCGCCGCGATTCAAGCGATTGAGACGATCCGCCAACCTGAATTTCTCAAACGGGCGGAAGAAGTTGGGGCACGTATCCGCACACATCTACACGATCTCCAGCGTCAAGCGCCGCTGATTGGCGACGTGCGCGGGCTGGGTGCGATGGTGTTGTGCGAGATGGTTAAGAATCCGTTGAGCAAAGAACCCGCCACGCAAGAAGTGATCGACGTGGTGGGTGAGGCGCTCAAGCGCGGGTTGATCCTGATGCGCGCGGGGATTTTCAGCAATGGGATTCGCTTCCTGCCGCCGCTCAACATCACCGACGAGCAGATTGACGAAGGCATGTCGGTTTTGGCGAACGCCATGCGCGTGGTCGAAGATGCGCGCAGGGTCAAACCGGGGGTGTAAGCGGCAAAAGCCGATTCGCTCCATAATGAAACACACGGACAACCTACGAGCAAAAGGATCAACCGATGCCGCCGTATTTCCGTGTGTTTCTCGTTTTGATCGTGCTGTCGTTCGGATTCGGTGTGGCGGCGCAAACGCCTACGCTGCTTCCCGATGAACCGGACAGCGCCGCCTTCATCGAGTCCACATTTGATCTGCAAAGCAGTTACGCGAGTGTGCGCTGTGTCTCCAGCGATGCATCTTGCCCGCCAAACATAACGATTGCTCCGCCGTGCTTCACTGCCGTATGCGACGGTGCGGAGCAGACCTACCCGACCACCGAAACGTATGCCGATATTCAAGCCGCCGCCGATGCCGCCCAACCCGGCGATCTGATCGTGATCACACCGGGGCATTACGCGGGCGTGGTGCTCGAAAACACGGGCGGCGCAGATGGCGCGTATATTCATTTTCTAGGTTTGGGCGCGCTCGGTGATGTTGTCATCGACCGCGTGGCAAACCCGGAGTTAAGCTGGCTGCGCCATCATTTCTACTTCATCAACACGCATCATTACATCCTGCAAAACCTGACCTTCACTGGCTCGGAAGAAGGCGCGGGGATTTTCTTCTCCGGCTATTTCAGCGAGACGGGATCATTTTCGCATCACATGATCGTGAGCGGCGTGTATTCGCACGACAATTATAGTTGGGGGATGCACACGACGGCGGCGAGTCAGCTTCTCATCCAAGACTCGGTCTTCACCAACAGCGCCGACGAACACGGCTTGTATGTCTCCGGCTCAGGCGATGACATTCTGATCCGCCGCAATGTGTTTCAAGGCAATAACGCCGCCGGAGTTCAGGTCAACCCCGACCCGCAAACCGCCGTATCCGAATTGTTCTACTGGATACTTAACACGACGGGCGAGACCTGCGGCTGGACAGAATCGGATGTCGAGTTCACAGGCGCGGCGGAGTGGGACGATATCAAGCGCTGTTATGACGAACAGGGCTTACCCGATCTCGGCGCATACATCGAAGACGGCATCGGCGAACGGCTGATCATCGAGCAGAACATCATCACGGGAAACGGCTCGGCGGGCGGCGCGGGGATCAATCTCGCATCGGTGCGTCACAGCGTGGTGAGGAGCAATCTGATCTACGGAAACGGCGCGGCGGGGATCGCGTGTTGGGATAATGCCTATGCCGAAGAAAAAGGATTAGCCTCGTCGCAGTTCGGCTGCCAATATGTCGTGTTCGCCAATAACACCATCGTCGATGAAGGTGGATCACGCGGCGCATTGATCCTGAACCGGGATGCGCGCGATCTGCTGGTGTACAACAATATCATCGTGCGCGACCGCTACGATGCGTATGAAATCGCGGAGAATGCCGGGAACGGTCTGCGCTCCGGCGCGAATTATTATTTCGCCCAGTCGGTGACGGACGCGCCGGGGTTTGGCGGCGAAGAAGGCTCGATCACCGGGTTCAGCATTGATGAAGCGCTGGCGCAGTTCGTCCGCCCATCATTTGACGCATGGATCATCCCGGCGGGCGACGGGTATCAACTCAACCCGGATCGTCCGGATTTTCACCCGCGCGTGGGATCAGCGCTGGCGGCGGGTGCGAATGACGCCTATGTCCCAACGCTTGATCTGTTCGGCACGCCCTACGGGAGCGAAATCGGCGCATTAGCCGTTAGCAGCGAAACCGTGACGGTCACGCAAGCTGAACCGACCGCAGCACCCGCCGCGATGCGCGGATCAGTGGTCTTCTCATTAAATGGGCAGGCGCACATGATCCGCGACGGCGAATTGATCAATTTGAGCGCCGCGCTCGATCCAATATCGCCGGGGGAAGACGGTTTCATCAATATCTCACCAGATGGCGAGTGGCTGATCTTCGACACCACGCGCTTTGACCCGGCGTGCGCCGACTGGTCATGTTGGGCGGTCATGCGCGCCGATCTGAGCGATCCCGCAGTGATCTATGTGGAAGGGCAGCCGCTCCACGCGGACGGCGCGGCGGCAGTTTTATCCGGCGGAAACGCCGCAGTTGTCGAGACGGATATGGGCGATAATGACATCGATCTGATCGTGATCGCACGCGGCGATTCCGGTTGGTACTGGCAGCATGTGTTGAGCAGCGGCAGCGGCTATCCGTTTAATCGTCAGCCCGCCGTGAGCGCCGACGGATCGCGCGTGCTGTTCGACTGCATGATCGAACCTTACGGCGGCATAGGTGGCTCGATCTGCGAAGCAGGGATCGCCGGGGAGTCACTCCGTGAAGTCATGCCACCGGACACGGCGGCAGGCTTCATCCACCACGCCGATTATGCGCCGGACGGGACGATCATCTTTGAGGCGGCATGGGCGGGCGAACAGCTTTGGGCGCTTGATCCGGGCAGCAGCACGCCGCGCTTGATCGCCGCAGATTTTCACAACGACAATACGCCGTGTGTGCTGGCAGACGGCAGCATCGTCTCGCTGTGGCTCAACCGCCCGAACAGCGCCGGAATCCATGAGATCAAGTGGATGACGGCAGACGGTGCGCAGTCGCTCATGCTGCTGATCGATCAAGATGTGACCGATATTGGGATGGGCTGCGGCGACTCGTAAGCCGCCCCCTGCCTCTCTCCATCGCAAGTGATGGAGAGAGGCAGGGTAATTAAGCTCTTTCCTTCTTCTTGTGCTTGGTGGCTTCGCGCTCCCGTCGAGCGCGTTCAGCGGCAAGCCGCGCCGCCTTCTGCCGCACATAATCCTGATACCCGCCCACTGTCTCATACAGCGTGCCCTCTTCCAGTTCGACAATCCGATCCACGATGCGCTCCAGAAAATAGCGGTCATGCGAGATCGTCAGGATCGCGCCTTCAAACTCGTCAAGCGCATTTTCGAGCGCTTCGGCGGACGCGAGATCAAGATTATTTGTCGGCTCATCCAATAAGAGCAGATTTGGTTTTTGCAGTACGAGCGCGAGAAGCTGCAAGCGGGATCGCTCGCCGCCGCTGAACGTGCGGATCGGCTGGCGGGTCTGCTGGTACGTGAACGCGAACTTGAGCAGGTGATGTACCGCGCCGCCTTCATCCACCGCGACCAAATCGCGCACAAGGTCAATCGGCGTGCGGTCAGCGAAGGCGTTGAGTGTTTCATGCTGCTGCGCGTAATAGCCGATGCGCGTGCTGTTCCCGACTTTGATCACGCCCGCAAGCGGCTGATGTTCACCGAGGATCAGCTTAAACAGGACGGATTTTCCCGCGCCGTTTCTGCCAATCAACCCGACGCGCTCCCCATGCAGCACAAGCAGATCAATCGCTGTGAACAATGAATCGCCGTCAAATCCCATCGTCACGTCGATCAGTTCAACGGCTTTGGTGCTGCCGCGTCCCCCCGCGATTTGCAAATTCATGATCTGACGGTCGCGGACTGCTTCGATGATCTCGCCGCGTTCTTCCATGCGGGCGAGCATCTTGCGACGGCTGGCGGCTTGGCGAGCAGATCGTTCATTCTCGAACACTTTCGCCTGCATATCCCACTCATTGATCTGCGCTTCGATGCGCGCGATGGTTTTCTGCTGGGTGGTGTAAGCCTGCGCTTGGCGTATCCGGCGAATTTCGCGCTCGACGGTGTACTGCGAATAATTGCCCACATAATGCGTGAGCTTCCCTCCGTCCAGTTCGGTGATTCCCTGAGCGACGGCATCCAGCAAATAACGGTCATGCGAGACGATGATCACGCCGCCGCGATAACCGTTGATAAAGCGCTCCAGCGCGGCTTTCGCTTCTAAATCAAGATGATTATCCGGCTCATCGAGCAGCAGCATTTCCGGCTGCCATGCCGCCAACCGCGCCAGTGCGACCAGTTTCCGCTGTCCGCCGCTGAGTGCGCGCACATCAAGGTCGTACTGCTCCGGGCTGAAACCGAGCATCGTCAGCAGTTCGCGCACCGTACTCGCCTGCTTGAGCGGGTTAAACCGCTCGATTTTTTCGATCAGCGCTGCCTGTTCTTCGAGCGCCGCCGCCAGTCGATCCGAGTCGTTATAGACGGCGGGATCGCTCAAGCGGTCTTCGACTTCGAGCAGCGTATATTCCAGTGATTCCAATTCTGGCGCAGGTTGGCACGCGGCTTCGTACATCGTTCCTGCGGGGAGCGCGATCTCCTGCGACAGATAGCCGACCTGTATCCCGCGCTGTATGCTGATCGATCCGCGTGTCGGCGTGATCTCACCTGCCAATGCTTTAAGCAGACTTGATTTTCCCGCGCCGTTCGCGCCGACCAGCCCGATTTTCGCCCGTTCGTCAATACTCCACGAGAGATCGCGGAAAATATCGCGCCCCGCGTGATTGATCGTGATCCCGTTGATTTGAATGACGTGCATCGCTCTGTTCTCCATACAAATAAAAAGCGGCTCTGAACATGCGCTCAGAGCCGCTTGGAATGACATTACGAAATGTTACAAATCCAGCCGCTAGGCGCACCTCTCCCTAAGGCTGACGATGATGGAGGTCATCATCGCTCGTGAGATTACGGAGGTGTGCGCATAGTAAATCATGTGTGTAAGTATGAGGTGGGATGGCGCGATTGTCAACTACCGCTAAAGCAGCCGTTCGCCAAAGCCGATGTCGTGCCCATCAAAGTCGCGGACACCAAATTCCTTGACCCCATAAGGTTTGACGCTGATCCCATAGTCGATGATCGCTCCCCGGTGCATCAGTTCCGCATAGAGCGCTTCCGCGTCATCAACCCAGAAATAGATATTCCACAACCCGCGCACGATCTGCCAATAAGGCTTGATGTCTGCGCGATCCGCAAGCGCCAGCATGACGGCGAAGCCATCGCGCCGGGCGATACAAAAGCTGGTCGGATCGTTGTAAAACGTCTGATCATCGAAGCCGAGTTTTTCGGCATAGTAAGCGGCGGCGAGGTGAATATCGCTGACCAGCACAACAGGGGCACTGCCGGTAAGTTTCGCCACAGGAGTTTAGACTTTCTACTCAACTACTGGATGCGATTCATCATAAGAGGAATAGGCGACGCGGGCAACCATTCATCGAATACAATCTAAGTCAGCCTCGCACCAGAAAGGGATTCTTATGCGGCTGGCATGGCTGACCGATCTACATCTGCCGTTTGTCGATGATTATGAGCGTTTCTTTGTTGCACTGGCGGCACTTCCGACGGATGCGCTCGTGATAACGGGTGATATTGGCGATGCCGACAGAACCCCGGCATATCTACAAACCCTTGCCGAACACTTCCAAAAACCGATCTACTTCGTCTACGGCAATCATGATTTTTATCATGGTTCGGTCGAACAAGCGCGGGCTGAGGCGCGGATGCTGTGCGGCAGTGTACCTAATCTGCATTATCTGTCTGACGGCGCGGTGATCGCACTCACGCCGCAAACCGCGCTGATCGGGCATGATGGTTGGGCAGATGGACGCTTCGGCAATTGGGCGATGTCGTATCTTGAATTGAACGATTACTACTTGATCCGGGATTTATCGGTATGCACCAAAGCCGAACGGCTGACCGGGATTCAAGCGCTCGCCGCCGAAGCCGCGAACGCGATCACGGTGGGACTCACTCAGGCGATGGCACGTTACGCCCATGTGATCGTCGCCACGCATGTGCCGCCGTTCCGCGAGGTGTGCTGGCATGCGGGAAAGATCGGCGATGATGACGGGCTGCCGCATTTTTCATCAAAGGTGTTCGGTGAAGCGATCTTGAACGTCGCTGCTTCCTATCCGGAGTCACGAGTGACGGTTTTGTGCGGTCATACGCACAGCCCCGCCAAAGCGCAGATCACGCCGAACGTGTACGCAGTCGCCGGAGAAGCGGAGTACGGTAGAACGGCTGTGCAGGAAATCTTCGAGTATTGACGCACCATTTTACTGACATCAGTGAATTGGTCTTGATGACCATCAGCGCGGAGTTTGTGGCGCGTTCAGCGCTTATCCGTTTATAGAAAGTTGTCTATTCGGGATAAGGCTTCTTGTGCGGACTGCATGATTAGCGGCGGTTGATTCTGAGTCAAAGACAAAAGCACGGGAATCGCTGAGGGTTCACGGAGCACACCCAGTGACCAGATTGCCGCTCTCAGCGCTTCCTGATCAGACTCGGACTGCACGAGCGTGATCAACTTAGGGGCAACAGCGGTAACATGATTTCGCCCTATATACCATGCAGCGATTTGCCTTACGGCTGGGGTGGGGGCGCGAAGTGCGGCAATTAGCGCATCAATTTGGTGTGTACGCTCACACGTTTTAGCTGCAAGTACCCCAACAAGCTTTGACGCATCAAACAGCGCCTGTTCCAAGTTTCCGGCATACACATGCTGGATGATCACGCTTGCACCTGTTTCACGAGCAAAATCTCCGATGTGCGGAAGCGTGATAAACCGCCGCAGCAAAGGCTCAACACGGGGATCACGCTGCTGTCCTAAATACATGGGGATCAACGCGATTCCACTGTCTAGATAACCAAGTTTCGGTTCAAATACAGGCAAATCAAACAGTGCTTCCAGCACTGAAAATAAAACGCCTGCCTGATCGATGATTTGTAAGAATTGCGGGAGGATTGTATCTACCAAAAACGGTTCGTAAATCCTGTCCGATGAAGCTAATTCCGCTGTTATTACGCGTCTTGTTTCAATGAAAGCCGAATCAAACGCCGCTGGAGCGATTCCCTGTGCAATCGCAATCCTGACCCAATCAGAGTGCACCCAGAAACGCCTTGCACGTCCCATTGCGCTCCAGTCACGGTTTCGTCGCGGTTTCAGGTTCACAATCTGGTTTCCTTACGTCCTTCTTCCCATCAGGTAAGGTAATGGGAAGAAGGAGTTGAACCACAAACGCAGACTCTACGCCCCGTTGACATCACCCAAGCGGACAAAGCCTTTTTCCGCGAGGTAATTCAGGATGATGTGCGCGTTTTCTTCCGGTGAAATCCCGACTGTTTCCAGCCGAATTTCGGGATCGACCGGTGCTTCATACGGATCATCAATCCCCGTAAATTCTTTGAGTTCACCGCGCCGCGCCTTGGCGTATAAACCTTTCACGTCGCGCTGTTCGCACACTTCGAGCGGTGTATCGACGAACACTTCGATAAATTGATCGCCGCCGACCATATTCCGCGCATCAGCACGGGTGGCGATATACGGACTGATCGCCGCGCACACCACCGCACCGCCGTGACGGACGATCTCACCCGCCACAAACCCGATGCGGCGAATATTCGTATCGCGGTCTTCGCGGTTGAAGCCGAGTCCCTTGCTCAAGTGAGTGCGCACTACGTCGCCGTCCAGCACCGTCAACTGACGCCCGCATTCGAGCAAAAGCGTGGTCAGAATATCGGCAATCGTGGACTTACCCGATCCGCTCAAGCCCGTGAACCAGATGCACACGCCCTGTTTGTGACGCGCCGGATAGCTGTCCGCCAGTACTTCCGCAACCTGCGGACGGGTGAACCAATCCGGCAGCAAGCGCCCTTTGTTTAGATAGTCGTCGCGCACCTGCGTCCCGCTGATTTTCGCTACCCGTGCGCCCGCCGGAATTTTGCCTTCTTCTTCGTAGCGGTCTTCGTCCGGCAGATAGATCAATTCTTTGAACGGGATCATCTTGATGCCGAGTTCGTCCGCGACACCCGCGACCATGTCCTGAGCGTCATATGGACCGTAGAAGTCTTTCCCGTTGGAGTCCTTGCCGGGTCCCGCATGATCGCGCCCGACGATGAAGTAATTCGCGCCGTGATTGCGGCGGATGATCGCATGCCAGACGGCTTCGCGGGGACCGCCCATGCGCATCGCAAGCTGGAGCAGCGAAAGCAGCACGCGGTCTTTATCGTAATAGTGTTCGGTCAGCGCTTTGTAGGCGCGCACACGCGTGAAGTGATCGACGTCGCCGGGTTTGGTCAAGCCGACGACAGGATGCAGCAGCAGCACGCCGTCCGCTTCGGTGATCGCGCGTTTGGTGAGTTCTTCGTGGACGCGGTGGAGCGGGTTACGCGTTTGGAAAGCGACGACATTAGAATGCCCGATTTCTTCCAACCGTTCGCGCACCTGAGCCGGGGTTAGGCGAATCGAGGTGAAGTCATAATGACGCGGCAGAGAGAGCATTCGGATTGCGCCGCTCACATAGAGCTTGCCCCAGCGGTGCATCTCCGCAACGATTGGGTGACGCGTGTCGAGCGTGCCGTAGACCTTCTGTGCTTCTTCTTCCAAATCCCAACGGAAGATTTCTTCGACGGTCATGATCGCCAGCAGATCGTTTTTCGGCGTGCGCAGCGCAATATGATCGTCAAGGTGGATATCCGCGCCTTCTTCGACGGGCAGCATGATCGGAATCGGGAACAACGTCCCGTTTGTCAGGCGCATTTCATCCATCACGCGCTGATAATCCGCCTTGCCCATAAAACGGTCGAGCGGCGAAAACGCCCCGGTTGCCAGCAGTTCGAGATCGCAGACAGAACGGTTGGAAAGCTGAATCGAGCGTAAGCGGCTGGCGAAGGCGCGTTCTTCCTCAACGCGCCCCGGCTCAATCAGCAGATCGACGAGCCGATTCCCGTAAGGGGGAATGAGGATAGAGGTTGTCATGTGGGGGTACTTGCTCCGATGAACAGGAAAAATCGATATCATTGTACTCATTTGTGAGCGATCCATCACATAACGTTGGTTATGCCCCGATTTGTGGGGGATTTCACAAATAGAGCATCCCTATACTGAAAATATCGATAGGAGGTGTGCTCATGACTCGTGCGCCGCGTGCAACCAACGCCAAACTTGTGATGATGGCGCTGGTATTTTTCCTCCTTCTCCCTTTCAGTCTATTGATCGCTGCCGGAACATGGGCATGGGCGATGGGCTGGTTATATCTCCTTTTCTTTTTGTTTTCGACCATTGGCAGCCGCGTGATCATGGTCTTCATCGCTCCGGATTTGCTGCGCGAACGTGCCGAATCGATGAGCAAAACCGATGTGCCCGCGTGGGATAAAGTGTTGATGCCCATCGTGGGCGCGCTCGCCCCGTTTGCGATTCACATTACCGCCGGGTTGGATTTCCAGAATGGCTGGACAGCGCCGCCTATCGCTCCAATTGTGATGGGAATTGGCACAGGGGTGGTGCTGTTGGGTCTTGTCATCAGCACCGCCGCATTTCTAACGAACCGCTTTTTCAGCGGCACGGTACGCATCCAAACCGAGCGCGACCATCAGGTAGTCAGTCGGGTTATCTCGGCGGGCTGATGTGGTATCTTGCCGCGCCAGTCATGCTCGGTACGCTGTGGGCGCTGATTCCTGCCCTGATCGCCGCTGCCGCGATCATCGTCCGCACCGCGCTTGAAGATCGGATGCTGCAAGCGGAACTCCCCGGCTATGCTGCATATGCGGATCGGGTGCGCTGTCGTCTGCTCCCCGGCGTGTGGTGATATAGGGCAAACGCATCAAATAATCGTCAAGCGGCGAAATGCCAGTGGCAAGGAAAAGAGTCAACGTAAGGGCGCAAAGATGCGTCCACACGTTGAGTCTCTTTGCGGCTTCGCGTCATTGCGTCTTTGCGTTAGGATTTTCCTTCTCTCTTGGATTTGATGCGTTTGCCCTAGGAATAGGCATCTCAGTTGTTGCGACAAAACATCGTTGCGGTTACGCTAATTGCGTGCCTAGCTTTGTTTTGGAGTCAAAAATGAATAAATATGTTTTGCTTCTCACTGCTGCAATGCTGTTTGTATTGATCATCCCCGGCGCGGCGCAAGACAACCCGATGCCCGCATGGGATGACCTTTCTGAAGGGTGGAATACACTTTTCCCCGGCGGCGATACCTCGTGTGTATACGGGCAAGAATATTCCTTCCATGTGCGCCCAGCGGAGAGTGATAATCTGCTGATCTTCTTCAACGGCGGCGGTGCATGCTGGTTCGGGCAAATCTGCGATGTCGGTTCTCCGACGTTCGTTCCTGCCGCTGATCTCCCCGCAAACTCACCGGATACGGGCACAGGGATTTTTGATCTCGATAACCCGGAAAACCCATTTGCGGATTACACAATGGTGTTCGTTTCGTACTGCACAGGTGACGTGCATCTTGGCAATCGCACGGTGACGTATGAAATTCCGGCAAGCACAATGGCGGACGCGCACGATGTCACCGTGCATCACAACGGCTATGTCAATGCGACGGCAGTGCTCAACTGGGTGTATGAGAACGTCGAAGCGCCGGAAACCGTCTTTGTGACGGGCAGCAGCGCAGGCGCGATTGCGTCTCCGTTCTATGCCGGGTTGGTGGCGGAGCATTACCCGGATGCACGCGTGGTTCAATTGGGGGATGGGGCGGGTGGCTACCGTGTGCCCGAAGCAACCTCGGTCATTAATGAAGCATGGGGGGCGATGAGTATTCTGCCCGATTGGGAAGAATACGCCAGCGCCTCCGAAGCCACCCTTAATTTTGAGCAGTATTACATTGCGACCGCCAACCGTTTCCCGGATATGGTGATGTCGCAGTACAACACCGCCAACGATGCAACTCAGTACACTTTCCTGAGCATCTTGGGCATGACGGATGTATCGCTGCAAGAATTGATCGACGCCAACATCGCGGATATTCGTGAGGGCGGCGAAGACCCTGATCCGTTCAGCACGTATCTCGCGGGGGGCAGTTTGCATACCATTCTGCGGCTGCCGCAGTTCTACGAATACGAAGTTGACGGGGTGCGTGTGCGCGACTGGGTTGCCGCGCTCGCTGCCGGAGAATCCACCGCTGATGTGACTTGTACGGAATGCGCCTCTGATCCTGAATAAGCGTGTGGTGCGCAGTTTAGACCTTCATGATCTAAATTGCGCACCACATTACTTGACCCCCCCTCGAATTTGGCACTTGATCATCGTGTCAGATTAAATAATAAATGAGTGATCGCTCATTCGTTTTTTCGATTTAGTTCAATACCGCGAACGTGGACGCGAAACATGTTTTCTCGTCGTGCTAAAAAGTGAGGATATTTTCATGAATTGCCCATAGTTTTTTGCCTTGCTTTCACGTACTATTCACCACCTAACGAGGAATTATGAGAAAATCGTTACGTTTGTTGCACATAAAACGATTCGGTGTGCGTGCCTCTTAGTCGGAGGACGCATCCGCCTTCCGAAGGACAGACTCGAACATGGCAGTAGCGGCATCCCAATCGATCAACCTTCTGATCGCCGAGCGTCAACCGCTCATGCAGATTGCGATTGCAACTGCATTCGCTGATCGTTCTCATGTAAGTATTGTTGGGACCACGAGCACCTTCGCCGAAACGGCGGCACAGGTTGTGCAGGTTCGCCCGGCGGTCGTTCTATACAATCTGCCAGAAACCCCGGCGATGTTACAGCGCTCCATTTCCGAACTGCTCACACTGGGGATTCGGAGCGGCAGTCGAATTGAGATCGCCGTGTATACGCTGAATAACGACCCTGCGTACATTGCTGCTGCCTTGAATGCGGGGGCACGGGGTTACCTCAATACGGCGCATGACGGTGTAAATCTCGTCACGATGGTGACGAAGATCGCCGCGCATGAACCCTATGAGAATCCTGAGATGACGGCGGCGCTGGCGCATCCGGTATTGACGGCGGCGCGGCGGCTGACCCCGACGGAGCGCGAAATCTTGCGCCAAATGGTGCGCGGCGCAGAGAATCAGCAGATCGCGGATAATCGGCAGATTGCGCTTTCGACCGTGAAGAAACACACGACGAATATCTATCGTAAACTTCAGGTCGAAAACCGCTCTCAGGCGGTGCGTCTTGCGATCCAGCATAATCTGGTTGACTTAGACCCTTAGACGCATCCATGTTCTAAGGCGAACCTAGAATCCGAGATCGACGGCGCTCTTGAAACGCGCCGAAATTCCCCCGCGACCTCGTGCGGTATCCCCATGCACATTTGACATCACCTGACAGCCTCCGGCGCGGTACACTTGGAATAAGCGAAAACGAACCCGGTAAATCCGGTTGAAGGCAGGATATGCGGCAGTATTCCCGAATTGTCTTGATCCTCCCATGCTGTATCGGTGACGTGGTGATTGCGACGGCGGTGCTTTCGGCGCTGCGGCGCGGGTATCCACAGGCGGATATCACATGGACGGTCGGGGGATGGTCGCGGCAGGCGGTTGAGCATCACCCGGACGTGAACGCGATCCTTGATACGGGAGCGTCGGCGCTTCCGGTCAAGTCGGTACGCGGATTCTTGCGGTTTGTACGCCAGTTACGCGCTGGACGTTTTGATCTGGCGGTGTCGCTGGTGCGCTCCCCGTTGATGAGCGCTGCCGTGCTGCTGTCGGGCATCCCACGCCGTGCCGGATTGGACTCGAATGGTCGCGGATTCGGCTACAACGTTCGCGCCGTTATCGATCCTGATGTTATCCGTCATGAAGGCGAAATTTATCTTGATGTGCCGCGTGCGCTTGGGCTGGATACAAGCGGTTGTTACGCGAATCTGCGTATCAGCACAAGCGAACAAGATGCGGCGCGGGCGCTGATCGCGGATGATGCGGTATTTGCACGCGGATTCATCCTGATCAATCCGGCGGGTGGGCGCAATCCGGGAATGGTCATGGACTCGAAGCGCTACCCACCCGCGCAGCTTGCTGATCTTGCCAATCGTTTATACGCGGATTTTCAACTGCCTTATGTCGTGATCGGTGCGCAAAGTGACCGCCCGATCATTGACGCGCTTACGGCGCACTTGACCGCACCGCACCGCGTTTTTGCGGGAGAACTCAACTTTCGACAGATCGCCGCCCTTGCCGCTGCATCCGCCGCGTATATCGGCAGCGATACCGGACTGACCCACCTCGCCGCCGCCGCTGGCGCGAAAACAATCATGATCCTCGGTCCGACCGATCCGGCACGGTACGCGCCGTTCACCGCGCCGGGACACTCACTGGCGCTTTGGAAACCTTACGCCGTCGCGCAGCGCGGAGTCGCAGCGGGCGACATCAGCGCTTGGGATTGGGCGCAGGACGGGATCAGTGTTGACGACGCCTATACGCGCATCGTCAATTTTCTCAAGTAAGCTGCGAGGCTGACAAGAAACTTGCAGTCAGTTTTTCAAGAATAGGCGTACTGGCGGGTGAAAGAAACCTCATCACTCGTATGATTATTTACTCTAGTTGTCCAAGTCAACGAAACGGGGTATACGATGGTCAAACGTGTTATATTCGCCTTAGTGGTGATCGCGCTGCTGGCACTTCCCACGCTGGCGCAGGAAACCGAAAACAGCCTCCTTTATAACGGGATCGGCTTCACCTACAGTCCAGAATTGGGCATGAACGTCAACGTGATGGATTATCCCGGTGATCCGGTCGATATGATGCAGCCGGGTGGTCCAATTCCGCCGCACACCGTTTTCTACTTCTACGACGATTTGCAGAATAATTACGGATGGGCGGTGTCTGACGCGGCAATCACGGTGTTCAACGTGGGTGCACTGTCTGGCTATGAGTTCTACGAAGCAGAAGTCGCACGGATGCGCGATCTTCTCGCACAGCGCCCTGATCTTTCGACGTTTGAAGTGAACTCGGAAACTGATCAGTTGTATTTGCCATTTCTGCCGGTTTTCCCGGCAGCTCAGGCGATCCGCGCCCGCAGCAGCTATTTTGAAACTCAATCGCTCTCCGGTATCACCTATGTAACGATGTACCGGCAAGATGTCTCGCCTTTCCTTGCGAATGAATTCATATACACCGTTCAGGCGCTCACAGCAGATGGTCAGTATTACGTGAGCGCGATTCAACGGGTCACCGTCAGCGGATTCCCAACCGAATACCCGACGGATCTTGACTACGAAACGTTCAGCGCTAACTACATGACGTATCTCGCGGAATCGGTTGCGACGATTAACAGCGCTGACGCATCCGGCATCACCCCATCCCCTGACTTGCTCACCCGTGCAATGAATTCGCTCACGATTGGGATTCCTACCGTTGATTCGGCGGGCGGTTCAAGCGTGCCGCCGACACCGGGCGTTGTGAACACCGATCCGACGCTCGGCGGGCTGGCGGGAACTTGGAATTTGGTCAGCTACGGGGCGGCGGATGCACCGACAGCGGCAGTTGCGGATATCCCGGCGACGCTCACCTTCAGCGAAGCGGGCGTGAACGGCAATGTCGGCTGCAACGGTTTCGGCGGTTCGTTCGCATATGAAAACAATACGCTGACGGTTAGCTCACTCGCATCAACGATGATGGCATGCGCCGAGCCGATCATGCAGCAGGAATTCGCGGTGACGAGCGCGCTGCAAGGGGCGCAAACGTTTGCGATTGCAGGTGATACGCTCACGATCACCTATACTTTGGAAGACGGTACATCAGGTGTGATCACGCTCACACGGGTGGCGTAACACATCCTCATTTTTCCACGCTAGTGTGGACATGGGCGGCTCATATCGTGAGCCGCCTATCGTTCGTTACCAAATTTAAATAACCTCTTTGATCATTCCGTCAAAAACGTTATAGTGTAATTGGATAAACAACGCTTTCTGAACAATGAGTGGCAAGGTTGTTCTGCATGGCATCCCTTGAGGCGTCACTTGTTCGTATTTGTGATCGGTTTACCGAGCCAGTCGGAATCGGTGTATTGGTTCAAGGTGGCTTCATCGTTACGTGCGCGCATGTCGCGGCAGCGGCGGTCGGTCGTACCAATTTTCAGCAAGTCGTTCATGCGCCAAAAGAACCGATTGCGCTTGATTTCCCATTTAGCCAACAGCGGAACGAGTTCACCGCAAAGGTGATCGGTTGGACGCCGTATCGCGCCAATCAAGCGGGCGATATTGCAATCTTGCAGTTCAGCGATCCGCTGCCTCTTGATGTGCAGCCCGCAGTACTCACGCTGAAATCTAATTTATGGAAGAAACCTTTTCGCGCGTATGGCGTTCCGGCGAACTACCCCAACGGCGTTTGGTCGGATGGCGAAGTGTTGGCGACCGAAGCGAACGGGTATTTTCAAGTCAATAATGTGAATACCATCGGTTACCGCCTTCAACCGGGTTTCAGCGGCAGCCCGATCTGGGTGGATCAGTATAATGCAGTCGTCGGCGTATTGACGTTGGCAGATACCAGTCAAGTATTCGCCGGATTCGTCATTCCGTCACGGATGTTGGTCGAAGCGATTGAAGAAGCGAAGAAGACTGCGACTCAGCCTGCTCCCGCTCCTACGCCATCGACAAAACCCGCCCCGGCTGCACCGCCGCCGAAACCTACCGCGAAACCAGCGAGCCGTCCAACGTTCGGCGGATTGGACGAACTCGACGAGATCGCGGTGAGCGCTCCGAAACCCCCGCCCGCGCAAGTCTCCGCGCCGATCAATCCCGCGCCGCCACCGACTCCGGCACCCATGCCGGCTGTGTCATCCTCCGCACAGCAGATTGGTATGAATGGCGTGAAGCATCTCGCGGAACTCGTCAGCTTGACCGAAAACGAAGTGGCAGCGCTCGATGCGCAGTTCCGCGCCCGCGCCGCCCATCCTCAAGTGGACAGTGACGATCTGCGCAGTGCTGCGTTGATCGCACTTTGGCGGCGCGATTTTGGTACGGCGATCAACCTTTTGATCAAGCTGCTGCAAAACACGCAAGACGCTTATTTGCAGTACGCGATTGCGCTGGCAGCGCTCGGCGGCGGTCGTCCGCGCTTGATCGACAATTTCCAGCTTGCCGAAACGATTCAGACGTATTTGTTTCAGTCGCTTCGCGCCGATTCTGGTCAAACATGGGCGGCGGCGCTCTATTACTACCTCATCATCGACTACTACGAACCATCGGGATTGCGCACGCGCGGTTTGAGCTTGAACGATTGTCAAACGATCTTTGCGCAGGGGCGCTACGACGCAAATGAGTTTCATGCGCTCCGGCAGTTGAGCCGGGGAATCGAACAATACCTAAAAGTCTAGTTCACCCGCTTCAAGGAAGACCTTTATGACGCACATCAATATGACGCCCGTTTTGGTGTCAGCAGACGGCACGAGTTTCGTGCTTGAACGTATGGGGATGCATACCATCGGGAGCGCGCCAGACTGCTCGATTGTGATTAACGATCCCGACGTGCCGCCGCAGATCGCCGCCGTGATCGTGATGCCCGGCAGTGTGATGATCCGCGCCGCCGCCGAAGGCGTGCGCGTCAACGATGCGCCGCTGCACGGATCGGTCTTTTTGAAAGAAGGCGATGTTTGCACGCTCGGATCGCTCGTGGTCACGCTGGCGTTTGAGCCGCCCGCCAAGACGACAAGCGGCACGTTTAATCATCCGGCGGATCACGATTTTGGACTGCCGGAGTCGGATTTTGAGGAGAAATCGCCGCTGGTGATCCCGAAGGAGCAGCCGCATTTTCGCGGAACAACTTCGAACAATTGGCTTGACCCCGACCTTGATCCCGATCTGCCGCCGAAGCCGCCCAAACGCATCGTAAGTCTTCCGGTGGAAGACTTGAGCGATGCCAGCAGCGGTGCAGCGCCAATTCAACTTGAGGACGGCTATGTGAGTCGTGATGACGCTATTCACGATGAAGTGATCACCGAACAACCACGCGGCACAGATGAAGAATTTGACGCGCCGAAGATTGACAAAGATGAACCCGGCGCACCTGAACACCCGTTCAGCGATTATCTGGACGACGATGCTGACTGGGAATCGCTCAGGGAATCCGATGACGACACGATGCGCGGCGGTGATTCGCTGAAACCCGCGTCGTCTGTCTCCACTCAAAAACCTGCTGATTCGGTCGATGATGTGCATTTCACAGCGTACTACCCGCGTGAAGCGGCAGCAGGAGCGGAAAGCGGCATGGTTGTTTACGCGCATGTGAGCGAGTTCGCCAGCGACATCGAACAAGATATTCAGCAGTTTGTAGAAAAACTTGGCGGCAGTGTGCCGCGTCCACGCGCATCCAAAAATGCCGTGCAGATTCGCAAAGGGACTCCTGTCACGGTTCGCGTGGAATGCGCTGATCTTGCGATTGAACCATTGGAACAGACCAAGCGCTGGAACAGTGAATATGTCCGTTATGAGTTCAGTTTCAAACCAACGGCGGATCAAGTCGGGGAGGCAGTGGTCGCGCATATTACCATCTTGATCGAAGGCATCGAGATCGCAGCGATCAAAGGCTGCGCGATTGAGATCGTGCGCGGTTCACAGGCGGCAACCGTGCGTGCCCCCGGCGCACAAGTGATCGGCGCGAATCCGCTGGCACAGGCGAAACAAGCGCTTACCAAGAAAAGTGCTGAGGTGCATAAGCGGATTTTTATCAGTTATTCAGTGAAGGATCGCCAAGTTGCGGAGGCGTACCGCTTCGCACAAATCGCGCTCAACAATGATGTTTTTATGGACTATTACTCACTCCGCGCCGGGCAGAATTGGCGTGCCGCACTTGCTGAAGCAATCGACAGCGCTGATGTGTTCCAGTTGTTTTGGTCAAAAAATTCGGCAGCGTCGGATCATGTGCGCGATGAATGGCAGTATGCGCTTGAATATCGCTGCGCCGGAACCGACGGTTCGGATTACATTTTGCCCGTGTACTGGGTCGAACCGCTGCCGATTCTGCCACCGCAAGAACTTGCTCACCTGCACTTTCGTTATGTGCAGTTCAGCTTAGGAGAACCGTCCGAATAGTGGGGGAAGAGTAATCGGTATGTCTACGAACAGCACCCCGGCGCGCTTGATCGCTGCCAACGGAAGCGCATTTCATCTGGGGCGCGATGGCATGATCACCATCGGATCGGGAACGTGCGATATTGTCCTGCCCGATCCGGGGGTGAATGGGCTTCACGCGACGCTCACCAAGTTGGGTGGACGCGTGATGATCAAACCAACTGGCGGGGATGTCGCGGTGAATGGTCAGGTGATCACCAGCATGACTGAACTGAAGCACAATGATCAGGTGCGGATCGGCGGGGCGGCGCTGCGGTTTGAATCCTCGGCAAGCACGGTGTCAACCCAGCCCGCGCCCTCCACCCAGAAGCCGCACGGGTTTAGCAGTGACTTTGAGCCGATGTTCAAAGAGCCGCCCAAACCCGCCGCGCCGCCCCCCGTGACGACGCAGCCATCGAGCATATCAAACCCGCGTCCCGCACCCACTGTTCACCCGCTTGAAGAAGATGACGACGATGCTGCCTCCGCTTCGACCGGAAGCAGCATTATTCCCGCTCCGCCTTCGCAGCCTGTTCCGGTGACGCCGCAGCGGTTATCACAGGAAGACCGCCACTATATCTTGGAGAAGTTCTTCAGCGGCGGGCAAATCTTCAAGAAGGATGTCAAAGGTAATTCGTCAATGAATTACAGTGAGCGCTGGCGGTATGCCCGCTCGAATTTTGAAAAAGGTGTGCTGCTGGTCGAAGGCGGCATCCGGTTGGCGGCATGGCTGGCACAGCAGGGTTCGGCGCAAAAGAAGAAGAATTACAAACCTCCCGTGACGGGCGAATCGGTTGATGAAGCGATCCAAGATTTGATCGCGGATCACATCGAAATCGCCAAAGATGAACTCGGCATCCTCGATTCGCAGTTGATCCACAACCCGTTGGTGATTAACGGACCGATTTTTTGGCGCGATCCGTTGATCCCGATTGAGCATCTATGCACGCGTGAAGCCGACGACGGGTACATGCGCTTCAGCGCTCAAAAAGTGAGCATCATGCTCCTGACCGATAAGCGCATCGGCGTTTATATCGCCTATCTGGATACGATTGCGGGACACGCAACCAGCCAATCTGCCGAAACGTATTTGTACCAGCATGTGACGGGTATCACCGCCAAAGATGTGCAGGTTCAGCTTGATTTTGGTTCGCAGCAGACGAAAGCGATTATGGTGCATACCTTCCGCATGTCGGTGATGGGCGGTGACAGTGTGGAAATCGCCCTGAGCAGCCCGGCGATCAAAGATCAGTTCGGCGCGCATGTGCGCACTTATGAAAGTCACAAGCGCACGATCAATGCGGTGCGTCAGATGTGGCTCACAAAGACAGGGAATTAAGGTTGTGTTAAGCCCTTGTCTCCCAATTCTTGAGTGATAGAGAGTTATCAATTTTGCGATATTCTCATAATGTCGAATGAGCACCAGAAGGGAACAGACTCAATGCCTTACGAAGCTGAGATCAGCCGCCGCAACCCAACGGCATTTTTCTTTGTGATCGACCAATCGTTCTCGATGTCCGAGCCGGTGGGCGGCGCGCAAAGCAGCAAGAGCGTAATGCTGGCAACCGTCGTCAATCGTCTCTTGAACGAACTCTATATCCGCGCCCAAAAAGGCGATGAAGTTTGGGATTATTACGACGTTGCATTGATCGGCTACGGCAACGCCCGCTACGGCGCGACCTATGTCGGTTCGGCATTCGGCGGCGCGCTTCAGGGTCGGAGCGTGGTGCCGATTCACGAAGTCGCAGACTACCCGATTCGCATTGATACGCGCAAGAAAAAAGAATACGACGCAACCGGACAGTT
>JAPKMU010000410.1 GCA_026645745.1 Anaerolineae bacterium
GGTGGTCATGCCCGGCGTGCACGTCCCGCCTACGCTCACGCCGTTTCCGCCGGGGACGGTCCTGCTGCCTGCGCCACCCAATCCGGTTGAGCCGCTCCCGGATGCGACCGACACCGCGCCACCGTTTTTCGGCTGGTACAGCTTCGAGTCGGATTATCCGACGATCCGCTACGCGCCGCCGTGGACGCCACGCCTGTCGCAGTTCGCCAGCCGGGGACAGTATCACCGCACCGAAGGCGCATACAATACCGCCACTTTCATGTTTGAGGGCGAAGGACTGCGCGTGCGCTACGTGGCGGCGCAGAACATGGGCAGGTTCGAGATTGTCGTCGATGGCGCAGTTCTGGACACCATCGATGCCTACGCGGATGAACTCCGCTTCCCGGTGACCGATGTGTACTACGTCGGCGGCGGGACGCATCGCCTTGAACTGCGGGGGATCGGGCAGAAGAACAACGCCAGCGAAGGCTACGTGATCGGACTGGACACCATTCAGGTCTTTCGCGGGGATGCTCACACGCTCATCCTCCCACCGCCGTCGATCACCAATACGCCAACGCCCGAACCGCAGCCCGCTGCGCGGATCGAACTGGTCGGCGCGCCGCCCACGCTTCAACCGACCGGCACGCCGATCCCGCCGCGTGTGTTGACGGCGGAGGTCGTCATCGCCTACGACGAGAACGGCAATCGCACCGTTGATCCGGCGGAAGGCGTCGCCGGGATTTCAGTGCGCGTGGTTGAGATCAATACCAACCGCGTGATCGCCAGCGGCTTCACTGACGAACGTGGTTATGTGTCGTTTGAAGTTGTGACCGACGCGCCCGCGCAGATCGTCGTGCCGTATTTCGGTGAAACATGGACGGTGCAGCGCGGGGGTAACAGTGCTGCGCCTGCCTACACGCTCCTGCTCACGCCGGGCAACCAACCGGGCTTGATCCCCTAGAGGTGAATATGAAAAAAGCACTTTTACTTGTGCCCCTCGTGCTGGCGCTGGCAGCGCTGGCATGTACCGGGACGTTAACCGGGATCACGGGCGCGCCGGTGTACGTCTGCCCGACACCCATTGTCCTCACGCCGACGCCGCTGCCGACGTTCGTGCCGATCCCCGGCTACCCGACGCTCGTCCCATTTCCGACCGCGCTCCCGCCGCCGACGGTCACACCCTATGCCATCCGTCCCCCAGCGGCGTTCTATCGCGGTGATGCCATCTTCACGCGCAGTCCGCAGGCGGCGCGCTTCCGGCTGGTGAATGTGTCGGTAATCAATACGCCTGCCGGACGCACCGTTGCCGTCTGGGAACTGGAGATCAAGAACCTGAGCGGGAGCGGGTATGGCGTGTTTCCCGCCTACCAGAGCTACGTAAGTCAGTTGGTGGGCGGCGCGACCGGAGTCTGGGGCGCTTCGTCTAACGCGGCAGTCGATGCAGGACTGACGGTAACGTATGAAACGATCAGCCTCGCGCCGAACGAAACGCGCAGTTTCACGCTGGCAGGCTTTATCCCATATGGCGCAGCACCGGATCGCATCACCTTCATGCTCGATCCGACCACGCGACCCACGCCACCACCGCGCCTGCCGGGGAACAACGCGCTCGTCTGGCGCATGGAAACCAATCCGGATTGCAGCGCCGCCATAGCCGATCCGCCAAGCGGTGTGCTGCCGCCTCCGTAGAGAAAGGAAGAACGAATGCCAATCGTCGATGATGTGCTGAACGGGCTGCAAATCCAGATTGATACCCTGTGGTACAACCTGCTGTTCGCGCTGGCAGGGATGGGCTGGAGCTTGCAGCGCGCGTTTCTGATGATGGGTTATACCATCGAACTCATGAACCAATGGCTGGTGGATAACGCCTTCACGCCACTGATTGCCCAGACCAACGCTAGCTTGCAAGTGGCGGTGAGTCTGTCCTTTGTGGTCGCGCTGCTGGTCTTGGGGATCACGTATCTGTTGGCGGCGTTTGCCCGGATGCGCGTGGTTGAGCCGAAGAGCGCCATCGCCTGGTATCTGGCAGGCGCGCTGTTTTTCTCGTTGGGTCCGAGTCTGTATCAGGGTATGAGTGATTTCCGCCGCACGCTGTCGAGCGCGTTCTATGCCAGCAGCTTGAGCGGGCTATCAGCGGCAACCGGGAGCGCGTTTGCGTCGCTGTCGAGCGTGAGCAGCAGCGACATGGGGATTCTGAATCTGTGTGACAACTTCGGCTCGTACATGCCCGTGTGGAATTACACCATCGACGGGTTGGACGTGGCTTTTGCCTATCTGCGCGCCGATGGGATTGACCTGATGGGCTATCCGTCCACGCCGCGCGATCCCTACTGCCAACCGCACACGCCCGATCCGGCGACCGGCTTGTGGACGGCGGGCAGCGTGCCGTGGGAGTGGCGGCGACCGGGTTCGTTCTTCGCCAATGACCGCGATCCGGTCTTCTTCTCGCTGATGACCCCGCTCGAACGCGCCGATTCAATTGCCATGGCGTCGGCGGCGCAGGGACGACTGCTCACCGCGTGGCCGCTGATCCTGTTCGGGGTAACCGAGCAGCTCGTCTATTTGCTGCTCACCATCGCGCAAGGGCTGACCTTCATCTCGTTCGGCGTGGCGATCCTGTTCGCCTTCTTCAAGAAAACGGAGGTGATTGCCCGCTCGATCATCGACCTGTGGATCGAACTCATCATCCAGACGGTCGTGATCGCGCTGATTCAGTCGCTCGTCGTGACGTTCTTCCTTGCGGGGACGGCAAGTGGAAACGGGATTGTCGTCCTCGGCGTGGGCTTGATCTGCCTGATCTTCATGGTGATCGTGCTGTTCAGCGGCGTGAAAGCCGTCTGGAATTCGTTCAACCGGCTCTTTAATGCCTTCGGGCAGGCGACCGGTGGCGCGGTCATCAGCCCCGGTGCGGCCACCGTGATGACCGCAGCTGGTGCGGTGGGCGCAGTGGGGATCGCGGCAGGCGCAGGCGCACTCGTTTCATCAGTGGCGGGGAGTGCCGTCAGTGTCGGCTCGAATACGTTGGCAGGCATGACCGCGCTGCAAAGTGGAGCGACTCCGGCGCAGGCGGCGGGCTTGACCTTCGGCGGCGTGCAGCCATTGGCAGAAGCAGCACGGGCGATCACCCGTCTCCCAACGCTGCGCAACACCGCGCTCGGCGACACGGCGGAGCAGTTCATGGAAGGAGCGACCGTGCGCCGGGTCGCCCGCGATGTTCCTATCTACGGACGCACGCTCGGACCGATGCTCGGCGCGACCCTGCTCACCGATTATGACCCGGAGAAGGCGGAGTATGACAAGCAGGGACGGCTGATCGGGCGACCGATGCTTGTCCCGGCGGTCGGGGAAGGCTTGGAAACGGTTACCTATCCACGCAGCAAACGTCCGCAGCGGCGGCATGAACTGGACGGCGAATTCGACTGGTTCGAGGATGACGACGGTGAACTGTATCCCGGCTTCACGCCCGTCAAGCGCAAGCGCATGGGGACGTTCATGCCCGTCGCGTCCACGCCCACCGAGGCTGCCGCCGATGAAGAACTCGCCCGCGAGCGCGAAACCTACGCCGACGATATGCGCGGTGAAGAGATGGAACAGCATATCGCCGAAGTCACGCAGGCGGCAGGCGGAAAAGGCGGCGGCAAGTCGGACGCGGAGCGCAGTGACGGCGCTGCCGGACGGCTGGAACGGAGCTCTGAAGCCCTCGAACAGGCTGCCGGGACGCTCACGGGCAGCTTGCGCGTCGCTGGAACGGCTGATGTGACGAGCGTCATGGGCGACGTGATACGCCTTCTCGGCGGTCGCGGGGCGAATGGTGTCGATCATCTGACGGTTGGCGGTCTGATGGCGCAGGCGGTCGGCGTGAGACCGCTCAACGACGGTCGTCCGCCGGTGCGCGACGATCTCGCCCGTTTCGGCATGTTCATCGACGGCGCAGCGCGCTTGGGACTGTCCCCAGAACAAACCGAGCGGGTCGGGCGGGAGGTCAAGGAAACGCCGGATCGACGGCTGACGGAAACGACGCGCAATGAACTGATCGATGGTGCAATCACGGCGGGGCGTTCACGGGATGAGGCGGAACGGGAAGTCAATCGCTTGGAAATTGCTGCGCGGCTGCTCCCAAACGAGATGACCGCTTACGGTTCGATGCCTGTGCCATCCATCACCGTCGCGCCGGAGGTCAAGGTCGAGCCGATCATCACCGTTGAAGTAGACGACACAGAAGACTCAGACACGAAGTATGAAGACGCGATGCGCTCGAGCGCATCCATGAGCGGCAGCAGCGCAGTTTTGGGAGGAACAGAATGAGCGACAGCCTGCACTATCACCCCCTGCAAGACCTGCGGGCGCTCTCGCTCGACGAGCTGCGCGCGTTGTGGGAACTCGTGCCGACCGACCGCCAGCGCGCTTACCGCGCCGCCTATGACCGTGAAGTCAAAACGGCGGGCGCGGAAGGCTCGGACGCCAAAGAACGCAAGATCGCGCTCGCCTTGCTCAAACGCTATCACGAGGCAGCGCTCGTCCCGGTTGGATTGCGTTGGGCGCGCGCTCCCAAACGGGTGCAGGAGGCAGCGCAGCGCGGCGAAGGGTTTGACGCGCCAGAAGCTGAAACGATAGCGAAAACCGGCAAACCCTCAGGCAAAGTGATCGCGGTGCTGGGTGCGCTCATGCTCCTGATGGTGGCATTCCTTCTGCTGCGCGGTGGGGGTGGAACGAGCGGTGCGGCGGAAGTGACGGCTGAAGCCAATGTGACCGCCACGCTCCCGCCGGGGATTACGCCGACCCCGCTCGCGCTCGAAGCGCAGGACGAGGTGATTGAAGGCGGCGACACGAGCCGTGCGCCGTTCTATCCGATCAAC
>JAPKMU010000411.1 GCA_026645745.1 Anaerolineae bacterium
CTCGCCCCCGACCACGCGAGAATGTTCGAGCAGCACATGATTCCCATACGCATCACCGCACACGATATCGGCAGACTCGCAGCCGGTCAACTGTTTGACGACAACGCCGGGAGCCGCCGCATAAACAGGTGTACCGGGTGGAAGTCCGTCCGGTCTGCCTCCGATGTCCGTTCCCTCATGTCCATCGTAGGCACGCGGAACTGTCAAGCCTGCGCATTCAAGGTCAAAGCGGAGGTGTGTCCATTCCGAGTCGGGATAACAGGTGATGCTGCGCGCATGATCGGGCAGCATCCAATACAGGAACGGGGATGTCCGCGCACGTTCACTGCCTGATGGTTCGGCTCGGTGATCCACGTTTGCAGCGCCGCTGCATCCACCACGCCGATCACCCGCACGGGATACGTTTCAAATACGGAAGCGGGCGGGTCTTGCAGGGAGAATCCGGTCGGGAACACGGTGACTTGTCCCGTGCTCCAATCCAGCAGATAGCCCGTCGAGCGCGCGGTGTTGAAGCCGAGAAAAACGCGCCCATTCGCCAGCACTGCGCTGTTCCCGCTGAGAAAGGGGATTGGGATCACCTGCCGCAGCGTTAGCGATTGATCCGCCGGAGCAAACTGCCACAGCCTGACCTCCGCCAGATTGTGCAGCATGAAGCGTTCCAGCAGAATGAGCCGTCCGTCTTCCGCCCACCCAACTGGAACCAGATAGCCACGCTCCGCGCTGAGTTCGTCGGCGATGAGCGTGAGCGCTGCGCCATCGTCCAGCATGCCAACCTGATACGCTGCGCCGCCCTCACGGATGAGGGTATACGCGAACCGTGTTTGATCGGCATTCCACATCCCCTGATAAAAGCCGTACCCATGGGGCGGACTGGCATAGCCATCCAAGGGCAGCACCGCGTGATCCCGATGCTGCTGCACGGTAATCAGTGGGCGACTGTCAATCCCCTGTGCATACAGCGTGTCGTTCCACTCGAACAGGATCAGATCACCTGATGCGGCTTGCATAGAAGCCCCTGCACGAATCAGCAGCGGTATGATCATGAGAAGGGTGATAAAACGAGCAAGCGAACGCACGGCGATTTCCCCGGAGTGCTGCATCAAATATGCGGCAGAATACCACCAAAACGCCGTGCTGAATCCACCGTTTCGCCGATGATGACAGCCGAGAATCAAAAAGGGAACGGGCATTTCTGCCTGTTCCCCTTTCGCTTAAATGATACGGTTCGGCGTTACTCCTGCCGGTCTTCCCATTCCGGGCGGCTCCACAAACTGCTCAGGAGCAGTTCGCGCACCGCGAGCAGTTCTTTCGGCAGACGGTCATACAACCGGATGAACAATTCTTCGTGGGAGAGGATTTCCTGCTTCCACAGGTCTTGATCGATGCTCATCACGCGGTCGAAGTCTTCCTTCGTAAAACCTTCCATGCCTTTCCATTCGATGTCGTTGTAGCTCGGCACGCGACCCAAGCGCGTTTCCTCACCAGCCGCTTTCGTGCGGGCGCGGTCAACGATCCACTTCAGGACGCGCATGTTTTCACCGAAGCCGGGCCACAGGAACTTGCCTTCGTCATCCTTGCGGAACCAGTTGACGATGAAGATACGCGGCGGATTCTTGATGAAGCGACCAAACTGGAGCCAATGGTTGAAGTAGCTCGCCATGTGGTAGCCGCAGAACGGCAGCATCGCAAACGGGTCGCGGCGGACTTCACCGATCTTGCCAGCGGCGGCGGCGGTCATCTCTGAGCCGAGTGTCGCCGCGAAATACACCCCGTAAATCCAGTTGAACGTCTGGAACACGAGCGGAGTCACCGATGAGCGGCGACCGCCGAACACAAACGCGGAGATCGGCACACCGTCCGGGTTTTCCCATTCGGAGTCAATCGACGGGCACTGGCTGGCGGGCGCGGTGAAGCGGCTGTTCGGGTGAGCGGCTTTGCGTCCGGTTTCTTTCGCAATCGCGGGTGTCCAATCCTGCCCCTGCCAGTCAATCAAATGCGCGGGCGGGGTATCGGTGAAGCCTTCCCACCACACATCGCCGTCATCCGTCAGACCCACGTTCGTGAAGATCGTGTTGCTGGCAATTGTCAGAGTTGCGTTCGGGTTCGTCTTCATATTCGTGCCGGGAGCGACGCCGAAGAAGCCCGCCTCCGGGTTGATCGCGCGCAGGGTGCCATCCGACCCCACCTTGATCCATGCGATGTCATCGCCGACCGTCGTCACCTTCCAGCCTTCAAACGCGGGCGGAGGCACGAGCATAGCGAAGTTGGTCTTGCCGCACGCGCTGGGGAATGCTGCTGCCAAATACGTCTTTTCACCTTCCGGCGATTCGACGCCCATGATCAGCATGTGTTCAGCCAACCAGCCTTCATCGTGGGCGATGTTCGACGCGATGCGGAGCGCGAAGCACTTCTTACCCAACAGCGCGTTGCCACCGTAACCGCTGCCGTATGACCAAATCGAGCGTTCTTCGGGGAAGTGGACGATGTACTTATCTTCGCTGTTTGCGACGCAGGGCCACGGCACATCTTCCTGACCGGGTTCGAGCGGCATACCGACCGAATGCACCGCCGGAACGAACGGCTGATCGTCGCCGAGCACGTCATAAACCGCTTTGCCCATGCGCGTCATGATGCGCATATTCGTCGCCACATATGCCGAGTCGCTGAGTTCAACGCCGCAGTAGGAGATCGGCGAGCCGAGCGGACCCATGCTGAACGGGATCACGTACATCGTGCGACCGCGCATGCAGCCGTCAAACAAGCGGTCGAGCGTCTTGTGCATTTCACGCGGGTTGACCCAATTGTTCGTGGGACCGGAGTCTTTCGGGTTGAGCGTGCAAACGAAGGTGCGATCTTCGACACGGGCAACGTCGCTCGGCTGTGAGCGCGCAAGGAACGAATTCGGGCGTTTTTCCGGGTTCAGCCGGATGAACGTTCCTTTTTCGACGAGCAGTTCGCAAAGCTGATCGTATTCTTCCTGCGAACCGTCACAGAAATGGACACTGTCGGGCTTGCACAGATCCACCATACTCTGAATCCATGCGCGGAGACGTCCATGCTGAATGTAGTTGGGAAATTCGATCGGCGCTGATGTGCCCGCATTGTTGGTTGGTTTTGGGGTGAAGATGGTCATCTTCTCAGTTATCCTCGGTATTGAACGCGAGACGTACAGAATACGCCTACAGCATATCCGAGCGCAAACCCCGCCTACAGTGATCTTTTGCGCGTATATGTGATGACTTACGTCCATATAGGCGGGGTAGTATCCAAAAAAGTCACAGTGAATTTTGGGCGTATTGCACAAAAACCCCCAATCCAAACTGGATGATTGTCATGGATCAAGATTGTTTGAGCACTGCCATTCCAAATCACGAAGATCGGGCGCAACCTGTTTGAGAAACGCGATGGCTTCCTCAAGTGAGGCGGCATGTTTCACTTTGATCCGAGTAAACTGTGAGGCAACCGAGGTGAAGATCATATGCGTGTTCGGCTTGGCGATGTCGATTTGGCAGCCCAAGTCCGTAAACAGCGCGAACGACTTGAGCAGGTCTTGAAAAGCGCGCAGTGAAATCTCAACATGGTCAAGTTGAAGGGTATCGCTTACGTGATAGACGATAGGGATTCCATTGCGCAGTAGGGAGACGACATCCCCCATGTAGGCGATCAATTCCGCGCGGGTGAGCGTATCGGAAAATGTCGAAAGCAGCACGCGCTTTTCGACCAACTAGCGAATGTGATAGGACAAGACTGCCGCTCCTAACAGGGGTTCAGTGTAGGGATACAAGAAAGGAAGCGGAGCAGAGTATACTCATTCACTCGTGCAAACAATGTTATTTTTTCGTGAAAGTGATAAATAGGCTTTAATCTTCACATTCGAGTGACTTGAGCGCTGATTCTGCCCACTTGCGGACGCTCTCGTAATACTGATCGACTCCGGCATGAACGACATCCGAAGCGCGCATCGTCCATGTGATCGGGTGCGCGTACCTGCCAACTGCACCTTCTCGGGCGGTGATCGTGAAGGTGCGCGTCCCCGAATCGACAGCGGCAGACATGCGCTTACGCATCAGTTCCGGTGTGATGCCCTCCTCAAGGAATTGGCGCAGCAGCCCAATTGACACGGTTAACCCATCCGGCGACAAAATCGAGGGGTGCTGCAAGTTGTAGCTCAACACCATCAAGTGATGGACATCAAGCAGTTGGTATTCCCACTCCCAACCGAGCATCGTATAAAAATCGTCTTGGCATGTCCGCCCATCGTCCAGCGGAGCGCCGCATTCTGCACAACGCATTCGGGTATCCTGCTATAATGGGGCGAAGTTTCGTCAGGTTTAGTGTAGGAGAACGTGGGATGACGATTGAGTCGCCCGCAGATATACAGGGTCTGCTGAAAATCGGGCGTGTCGTCGGGCTGGCGATCAAAGCGATGATCGACGCGGTGCGCCCCGGCATGACAACGCTTGAACTCGATGCCATTGGCGCGGCGGTGCTCAAACAGCACGGCGCGCGTTCTGCTCCCATTTTAACCTATAAATATCCCGGCAATACCTGTATCAGCGTGAATGATGAAGTCGCGCACGGCATCCCCGGCAGCCGCGTCATACAGGCGGGCGATCTGGTCAATGTTGATGTGTCCGCCGAACTTGAGGGCTACTTCGCGGATTCCGGCTACTCGATTGCCGTGCCACCGATTAAGCCGGAGACGGCGAAACTGGTCGCGGCAGGTCAGGAAGCACTCGCACGCGCGATTGACGCGGCGCGGGCGGGGCAGCCCCTCAGCGCCATCGGCAAAGCCGTACAAACTTATGCCGATAAGCA
>JAPKMU010000412.1 GCA_026645745.1 Anaerolineae bacterium
ATCTCATTCGCGAAGGCGACATCTTCGGCTGACCACGAGAGCGGCGGGATTTCGGATAAAGCTTCGTCCGTGTAGTCGATCAGGCTGTTGCCCGTGCAGGAAAACAACCACCCGAATACCCAACCGACCTGCCGCAGCGCCGGATCGGTCTGCTCAAGCAGGCTGGCAGCGATGGCGCGCCCGGCGGGGTAGACGCACTCCGGCACATCGACGCTGTACATCTCACCTTCGGGAATGTCGATTCCGAACGGGGCAAGGATCGGCAGCAGATCGGTGTGGACGGCGTAGAAGTCCGGGTCTTCGAGATCGACTCCGATGGCATTGAGCGGCACGCCCCAGCCGATCACATCGAGGTCATCGAGCGGGATCCCTTTGGCGGAAATTGCCTTGCACAGCAGGCGATCCAGCTCCTGATACGCTGCGCCCGCCCGCAGCCGCTCGACTGCTTCGGCGTAGATGTCGGGGAATACACCGCGCGTGACCTGCAAGGCGATGTGCAGCGGATCGGTGTCGTAGTCAATGTCCTCCTCTGCGAACGCATTCCAGAACGGATCGAAGGCGGCGACGGCAGACGCCAGCAGGAGCAGGGGATCGGCGGTGAGCGACACCGCCAGCTGCTCAAACAGGTTCGTCAGGGGGTTCATATGCCGAACTCTCCAATGCTTACCGACAGAATCGGAACGGGCGTGAGGCTCGCCAGACTGCTCGCTGCTGCCGCACAGCGCCCGGTGTAGGCGACGATTTCCGTCACCGCTTCGATGAGCTGCGGACGCGGGATGCGCGCTGTATCGGAGATCAGGTGAGGCTGCTCGCGCAGCAGCTCCATCCCTTTCAAGTCGAGCGGCGGCGTGGACGCGAGGCAGGACACTAATTCGTTCAAGGCTGTGACTTGAAGCATAAAGTTTCCTCATCTTGAAGCATATCCTTACCAAAATCGTGAGTTTTGAAGTATAAAGCTTCCCAATTCTGGGAAACTTCACGTTGGAGCCTAACGAGAGCGCAGGGTATGTTCATCCGCTTTTTGAAGTCGGTCTTTGTGGATGCTGTCTTACAGGGTTGGTAGGGGGATGAACACAGCGCGGCGATAGCAAAAGAAGGGATTTTTGCCGTGGATGTTGAAAAGATAATCGCGGAGCAGGAGCAGCCGTTTTCAGGGGTGGTGATGGTTCGGCGGGGCGGCGAGATCATCCATGCGAAAGGGTATGGGCTGGCTCACCGTGCGGAGGAAATCCCCAACAGGATTGATACTCGATTTGGGACAGCATCGGGCACCAAGACGTTCACAGCAACGGCGGTTTGCCAGTTGGCGGAAGCAGGCAAGATCGACCTGGATGCGCCAATCAGCAACTATATCCGCGAAGGATTGCCCAGGTACAACCCTGGCGTGACGGTTCATCAACTTCTATCACACACATCAGGCATCGCCGATTACCTCGACGATGACCTGAGCGACGAGGATTATGCTGCGTTGTTCGCGCGCTATCCGGTGTATACGCTGCGCGGGCCAGCCGACTATCTGACGATGTTCCCCAACAGAATGGCGTTCAAACCGGGCGAACGTTTTGTGTATAACAACGGCGCATACATTCTGCTGGCGTTGCTGGTGGAAACGCAAAGCGGGATGCCGTATGCGAAGTACGTAGAAGAAAATGTCTTTACCAGGGCGGGCATGAGCGACTCCGGCTTTTTCGAGTCCGACCATCTACCTGCACGGACGGCGTTGGGCTATCTGGCAGACAAAGGCGACGGCATCTGGCGGACAAACGTGTTTCTTCTGCCGATCCGGGGCGGTGGCGATGGCGGGGCGTATGTGACCGCGCCAGACATGGGCAAATTCTGGGATGCTCTACTTAGCGACCAACTGATAAGCAAGACCATGCGTGAGCGGATGCTGAGTATTCAGGCTACCGACGCGGACGACCCGACGGATAACTATGGTTACGGCGTGTGGATTGTGACGGACGCGGCAGGGCAAATCACCCGGTATGGTGCGATCGGCGAGGATCAGGGCGTTGCATTCTCATCCGTCGTGCTGCCGCAGCACGACAGCCTGGTGACGGTCATCAGCAACACCAAAGAAGGGCCAACTTGGGCGCTTTCTCGTGACCTCCGAACAGCGATCACGGGATGATCGGGTGGGGCGTAGCGCACCACGTCCCCAGCCCACGCTACGACTTATGACCTGGATCGCCTAAGCTGCAACAAACACCGGCGTCATGAATTCTAAAGCATCAAGCTTTTCAACGTTAAGGGGTGCGCTAGACACGACACAAGTAGGCGCCGAGAAGATGTTACGCTTTGCTCGGCGCATTTTGATTACGGATGAAACTATCTCACTGCCAATATGATTTGAAAGCATAACGTGTTCAAACGGACATTTTATGCTTCAAGTTACAAACACGAACGAAACGTTGTCCATCCCCGTCAGCCTTTGCGCGCCGGCTGGGGCAGGAATTCGATCACGCGCAGCCCATTCTCGTCGCGCTCGCGCAGTGTCGCGTTGGCGATTTCCGGGTAGGTGGTCTTGAGCAAGTCGCGGAGTTGCTCCGGCTCAATCGCGGACATCGAGGCATCCGCGACAATGCGTGTCGCGCCGATTTTGATGATGCGCAAAACAGGAGACTCATTCATGGCATTTTCCCTTACCTTATGGATAGATGAACATCAGGAGCGATATGAACGAATTCACGTTCGAAATCAGCCCGAAGGTGGATAACAACCAGCTCAACACGTTATTTTCAGCCGCATGGAAAAATCACACGCCGTCCGACTTTCAACAAGTGCTGCGGCACAGCCTGCTGTATGTGTGCGCTTTTCGCCAAAGGCAGCTGATCGGCTTTGTCAATGTGGCATGGGATGGGGGCGTTCATGCGTTTTTGCTCGACACAACCGTGCATCCATACTTTCAGCGGCACGGGCTCGGGCGAAGGCTGGTCTTAACAGCAGTTGATCAAGCGCGCCAGCGAGGCATCGTGTGGCTGCATGTGGATTATGAACCTCACTTGCGCGTATTCTATGAACAATGTGGTTTTCGGCACACCGAAGCTGGCTTGATTAATCTGACGACGCTCGGAGACTAGAGGCGCTCGTCTTCGATTGGGCTGCTTTCAACCTGCACAAAATCCTCCAGCGTGAACAGCGACAGATCGCGTTCGGTGAGATGCTTCATCTTCTTCGCTAGCGCGTACACATCGTCGATGCGAATTGGACTGTCCCCGTCCCACAATTTCCCTTCAATCAGTTTTCCGGCGATCAGCACCGCTTGGCGGTACGCTGCCGCGTCGGTCTCCCCACCCGTGATCTTGAGGTGACTGATCTTGACTGCTTTCGTCCCCTTCTTGAGTGGAATATCGACAGTGGGTTCGCTTGCCGGCGCGGGCTGCTTAGCCTGCTTGCGTGGCTGTGATTTGGGCGGCGGTTGCGTCTCCGGGATGATGGGCGGGTCGGCTTCGACGGCGGCAAACGCAGTGAGCGCGTCGGCGATGACTTCAGTCAGGTCAGCAACGCGCTCGTAGGTAAACTGATGCACACGGGCGAGATCGCCGCGCTGCACCAGCAGGGTGCCGGTTTTGCTTTCGCTGTATGCTTCGGGCAGAGTCAGCGTGAGGACAATGGAGTCGGAATGTTTGTGCATGATATTTCCTTTGGTTAAACTTCTGGAGATGAACAACTTAAGGAATTGTGGTGTTCAAGGGCAAAACTCGGTTCGTCGCACTAGCTATTGCCGTTTCCGTGGGAGCAGCAACGCTCGCCTTCTTGGGCATTTTGGGATTAGCTGGGCAACTGCTCCACCCTCGCGATCAAGCCATTCAAGATGTTCGCCAATGCCTCGAAACAGCCGAGCCGTCATACGATGTGTGCGGTCGCTTGATCGAACAGGCAGCGTGGGCGACATTGCAGGAACAGCTTGACTTGCCTAACAGTGACTATTTCATTTCGATTGTTTGGTACAACTGGGAAGACAATGTCTGCTGCCGAGGGGGAGATGAAATTCTGCTCCGAGTGGACTTCGCCAATTCCGAGACCTTCTATCTGCTTTGGTATGATGGATTGCTGGAGCAGTTTGTCACGTTTGAAACCCCACCTTCCAGCTGACTACCAGACGATCTTTCTTAGAACAGCGCCAACTGACTGATGGCGGCATTCTCGAACGCGGCAACGGGAATATCGGGTTTGCGGAAGGGGATGACTTCTCCGCGTGGCTTGCGAATTGGCGGTGCGGGTGATGGCTCAATCACGCGCTTGGGCGCTTCTTCGGTGTGACCCTGCATAAGCGCGGTCAGCCGCTCCGCGACTTCCTGCTCACAGCCGGGGAAGACAACTCGCTGTTCGCGCAGCCACTCACATAGGTGATCCGGTTCGCCTGCTAGCCGTTCGAGCAACTCCTTGCATAGTGCCTCCCATTTAGCCGAATCGAACACCACATGCACCGTCTCCAAGTAGGCGCAGATCGCGTCGTGATGCGCGGGCGTGGTGATGGGGGTCATCGTCGGGAGCGGCTCGACGGCGATCTCCGGCACGGTCGCGGGGAGTTCGATGATTTCCGGTACATCTTCCGGCGTGTTTTCGACGTTCCAGTACGCCGCATCCTCGGCATCGATCTCTCCGGTTTTCGCCTCCGCCTTGAATAACTCGGTCGGATCGAGGAGCGTCTCGTCGCGTCCAATCGCATCGAGCAGGGCGGCTTCAAATCCACCCTCGCCCTCGGTGAGCGCATCCAATCCGGTCAAGCCGATCTCGCCCGTGAGCAGCTTTGCGGCGCGCTGCTTGCGGCTCATCAACTGAAC
>JAPKMU010000413.1 GCA_026645745.1 Anaerolineae bacterium
GAAAAGGCGGTCGTCCCCGATTGGGTGCGCAACACCAATTTCCGGCAGGCACGCGCGCTCCAGTACATTAAAGAGCATGGGTCGATCACCAACCGCGAATATCGAACATTATGCGCGGGCGTGAGCGCCGAGACACTGCGCCTTGATCTGGCGGATATGGTCGAGCGGGGAATCCTGCTCAAAGTCGGGTCGAAAAAAGGCACGTACTATATTCTGAAATAGGCAGGTTAACCGCGTGGCAGCAAAACGAGACCCTGAACAGATCGCCGCGTTTTTCGCCAGCATTGGACGTATTGTGCGAATCGCGCTCTTAATCAGCCTGACGGCGGTGGTGGTATTCATCGCGCTCTTGATCGGTCAAGGTGTATCACCGGAGCGCACCTTCGGCAGCATCACCCTCTTGGGGGCGCTTGCGCTGCTTACCGCGCTTGTGTATCTACCGCTCCGCGCCTTCGGTGAGCGCTTGTGGAATTCGGTGCTGCAAGTCACCCCCGCGAAGCAGATGGTTGAGGAAACAACCGCCCAAAATGCTGTCCTCGTCGCTGACCTTCAGCGTTTGAACAGCGAAATGCGGCGGTTGGATTCGGTCAAAACTGACTTTGTAACCATCGCCAGTCATGAACTGCGCACACCGCTGGCACAGATTCGCGGCTATACCGATATTCTCGAAGCCGTCGTCGAGTCTGATCAGGTCGATCAAGCGCATGTCTCGTCGATGGTCAACAGCTTGCGAAAAGCCAGCGAGCGTATGGAAGAATTGATCAGCGCCATGCTTGACGTGAGCGTGATCGACGTGAACGCGATGGACTTGCGTTTCGCACAGACTTCGATTTCGACCATCGTTCGCACCGCGATAGAACCTCTTCAAGATGCGATGCGTCAGCGAAAAATCTATCTACGAGCGGACGGGCTGAAGGAACTCACGCCGATTCAAGGCGATATGCAGCGGTTGGTGCAAGCCTTCCGCAATGTGGTCGTGAATGCGATCAAATACACGCCGGACGGAGGACGAATCGAGATCAGCGGCACATCCAAGCCGATTGCGACGGGCGAACCCGGCGTGCTGATCACGATCCGCGATACGGGGGTCGGCATCGAACGCGACAATCTGGAATTGATCTTCCGCAAGTTTTATCGCGGGCATGATCCGTCTCTGCATTCGACCGGATCGTATAAATTCATGGGAGCGGGTCCGGGCTTGGGGCTGACTATCGCTAAAGGGGTAATCGAAGGGCATGGGGGGAAAATCTGGGCGGAAAGCACCGGACATGATCCGATCCGCTTCCCCGGTTCGATCTTCTACATTGCGCTGCCGATCACGCCGCCCGCCGATGCACGCCGCGTGCTGCCATTCCAGAATCCGACCGGAAAGACCGGGATGCTGCCGCCCGTAGCCGAAGTTGGGCGTTAGGTGTCGTACTGTTAGCTGAGGTCGCGCCCCCACGCCAGCGCATGAACAGGCGTATCGATCCCGATCAAGCGGTGAATCATCGCTTGCAGGCGGTCGGGATCGCCTGTGGTGTGAAAGCGGTGCTGAGGTACAGCGCCGCTTTCGCGTAGAAGCGCTAGGGAATCCAACACGCGCCGCGTTTGTCGTGCTACAGCCGGACTAGGGTCTACGAATGTAACACCCTCCCCGGCAGTTTCCCGAAGCGCATCGATCAAGAACGGAAAATGTGTGCAGGCGAGCGCAATCTGATCCGCCCCAGCATCGAGCATCGGAGCGATCACACGCCGCAGCACCGCTTTTCCCTCGTCCGTCTCCCAAGCCCCTGTCTCGACAAGCTGTACAAATTCCGGCGCGGGCTGTGCGATCACGCGCACATCTGCCGCGTAACGGGCAGCCGTCGTACGGAATAGATCGCCGTTGGCGGTGGCATGCGTGCTCAAAACACCGATCACGCCGGATCGGGTATTTTGCGCGGCGGGCTTCACGGCGGGTTCCATCCCAACAAACGGAAAATCCGGGTAATCGGCGCGGAGCGTGTGCAGCGCGGCGGCGCTGGCAGAATTACACGCCAGTACGATCACCTGAGCACCTTGCCCCATCATCCACCGGGCAATTGAATCAACAAATTGGCGAATTTCCGAATTGGTGCGAACACCGTAGGGGAGATGTGCTTGATCAGCAGCAAAAAGGAGCGGGTGTGCCGGAAGTTCCGCGAGTAATTCGCGGACAATCGACAGCCCACCGACTCCTGAGTCAAAAACACCGATGAGAGGGTTAACGTCCGTTGGAACGACGCTCGGCATAGTCGGCGGCTGCCTCGACGAATGCCTTGAACAAGCGGTTCATCGCCTCCGAACCGTTGTACAAATCTTCGGGATGCCACTGCACACTGAGCATAAAGCGGCGATCCGGGACTTCAATCGCTTCGACAACGCCATCGGGCGCAACTGCTGAGACACTCACACCCGGAGCAGCGCGTTCAACCGATTGATGATGCAGACTGTTCACCTGTGTGCGCGTCGTCCCCAAGATTTCTGCGAGACGGCTGCCGGATTCAATCGTGATCTCATGGGCTAACCGATAGCGCGGCAGCCCGTCCTGCTGATCATGCGCCAATTCCGTTTGAAGTTCGTCGGGGATGTCTTGCACGAGCGTTCCGCCGAGCGCGACATTCAAGACTTGATGCCCCCGGCAGATGCCGAACGTCGGACGGTCGTCTTCGTACTGCCAGCGCGCAAGCGTCAGCTCAAGGTGATCGCGCGCTGCGTCCACGCGGCTATCGGTAACGGTTGCATGACGCGACTTGCCGTACTCGGCGGGTTCGACATCAGGACCACCGGGAAGCAGCACCGCATCCAAGCGCTCATAAATACCGCGCAGTGTCTCGTCATCCATGCCGGTAGGGACGTAAACAGGCAAGCCGCCCGCCGAAGCAACGGCGGCGGCATTGCGCTGATACATACGATTGTAGGGATTGCCGTTAATCGTGATTTGGGAGGTTGTGATTCCAATAAGCGGACGCAAGCGCACGCTTCACCTCCACCCTAGCGCCGTTCCTTGAGGCGTGCCGCCTTGCCGGTCACATGGCGCAGGTAGTAAAGCTGCGCACGGCGCACTTTGGCGCGGCGCACCACTTCGATCTTTTCGACACGCGGGCTGTTGTACAGGAATGTACGCTCAACGCCGACGTTGTGCGAAGCGATACGACGCACGGTGAACGTCTTCTGCGTACCATTGCCGCGCAGACGAATCACCACACCTTGAAAGACCTGCACACGTTCGCTGGTCCCTTCGACGATACGCACATGCACTTTCAGCGTGTCACCGGGTCCAAACTCAGGGTGATTAGGGGCAGGCGCTTCTGCCTGAAGTGATTTCAAAAGCTCATGCATGAGCGTAAACCTTTCTAAAGCAACAAAATACGCCCGGCTGGACACAGGCGCACTGAAAAATTACCGAAAGATGGCGGATTATATCACGCGCATGAAGCGGGCTTCAAGGGCGGTGCGCACGCTTATATCCCTAAACGGCGTGCAACCCGATACAACCCTGTGACGGTCTTGGCGTCGATGATCTCGCCACGCTCGATCATGGCGAGCGCTTCAGTCAATGGTACGCGATCCACTTCGATGAACTCGTCGTCATCGTGGGTGAGCTTCGACACCTCAAGATCGGTCGCATAAAACAGGTGAATGAACTCGGTGGTATAGCCGGGGGCGACAAAAATCCCGCCGATTGCCTCCAGTTTGCCGGGGCGATGCCCGGTTTCTTCTTGAAGTTCGCGGATCGCGCACACGTCCGGCGCTTCATTCGGTTCAAGTGTGCCCGCTGGAATCTCGCTCAACACCCGCCCCGCCGCGATCCGAAACTGGCGAACCAAAAGGACATTCTGTTGCGCATCCAGAGCAACAATCGCCACCGCGCCGTTATGTTTGATCAATTCACGCTTGCTCATCTTGCCGTCGGGCAGGCGCACATCCAACAATGCAAGGTGGACGACTCTGCCGTTGTAGATTTCTTCAGTGTGGAGAATTGTTTCTTGCACAGCGCCTTCGCCTTTCCAGCCAAGAGACAAAAATGGGGCGGATTAATCGCCCCATCCTTTTTATGCTCAGTCTTACTGCCTTACCCAGTCGATCAGCCTGCGCCGCCGCCGGGGATAATCAACTGCTCACCGACAAAGATCAAGTCGGGAACAACAATGCTGTTGATGTTCGCAATATCGCGCACCGTCACACCGCATGCCAGCGAAATCCGGTACAGCGTGTCACCCTGACGCACCGTGTATGGGCTGGTGCAGGTGATCGGCTGACCGCCGCCGGGGGTCGCGTTCGGGTTCGGCGTTGACGTAGGCGGAGGAACAAAGCCCGTCGTGCCGCAGCCGGGGATCACAAGGCGGTCGCCCGCGTGGATCAAGTTGACATTCGTCAAGCCTGTCGCCTGAGCAATCTGATCAACCGTGACGCCATAAGCGAGTGCAATGCGGAACAGATTGCGGTCACGCAAGCGCACTTCATGGATGCAGTCAGCGCCTTGAGGCTGCGGGAGCGGGTTCGGGTTTGTGATGATCTGCTGCGTCGGCGTGAACGTCGGGATAGCGAACTGCGTTAGCAGCGCTTCCGCTGTCTGCGTGAACGGGCGGGATGCCCCTTCTGTCGCTTCACGGATGAGCGCGGTCGCCGTCAAGTAGATCGGGTCAATCTGCTGCCCTTCCGGCTGCTGCTGAATGGGATCAACCGGCTGAACGACGGGCGTCAGCGCAAGCAGTTGATTTGCATATGCCGTAGCGGTCAGCGCAAATGGATCTTCAATCACCTGCGCGACT
>JAPKMU010000414.1 GCA_026645745.1 Anaerolineae bacterium
CCGGTCTCGGTACGCATATCGAGCATCTTTCCGCGACGGCTGCCGAGCATTTCGACGACCGTACCCGTCATCGAGTCCGCGACTTCGATATGGACTTCTTCGACCGGTTCCATCACTTCGCCCGTATCCGGGTCTTTGCGTAGGATGACTTCCGGCTTGCTGATTTCGAACTCATACCCTTCGCGGCGCATGGTTTCGATCAGAATACCGAGGTGGAGTTCACCACGACCGCTGACAACAAATCTCTCCGGCGATTCGCCGTCCGCAACCCGAAGGGCAAGATTGCTGCGCGTTTCATTGATCAGGCGTTCGCGCAGGCGGCGCGATGTGCCCCAACCTGTTTTACCTTCACGTCCGGCAAACGGCGATGTATTCACGCCGAAGGTCATACGCACGGTGGGTTCTTCCACGCTGATCGCGGGCAGTCCTTCCGTAACAGATGGATCGGCGATGGTGTCACTGATGCCGATGGGATCAAGCCCGCCGAACGCGAGGATATCGCCCGCGTGAACTTGGTCAATTTCGGTTTTTGTCAGATTCACGAACGTGAACAGGTAATCGAGTTTGCCCATCGTGCGCGTGCCGTCCGGTGTGATGCGCACCACTTGTTGACCCCGCTTGAGCGTACCGGAGTGCAAGCGCCCGATGCCAATTTGACCCTTGTAGTTATCGTACTCAATCGATGTGACGACCATGCGCACAGCTTCGTCATCAAGAATCGTCGGCGCGGGAACTTCTTTGAGGATAGTCTCAAACAGGGGGGTCAAATCGTCCGCCAAGTCTGGCGTCATCCCTGCTTTACCGTCCATGCCGATTGCGTAAACAACTGGAAAATTCGCCTGTTCGTCGTTCGCGCCGAGTTCAATAAACAAATCGAATGTCTCATTGAGGACAGATTCGACACGGGCGGCTTTGCGGTCAATTTTGTTGATTACGACGATGATGCGGAGTCCTTGCTCAAGCGCTTTTCGCAGCACGAAACGCGTTTGCGGCATCGGACCTTCAACCGCATCGACGAGCAGCAGCGCGCCGTCAACCATATTTAACACGCGCTCGACTTCGCCGCCGAAGTCTGCGTGTCCGGGGGTATCTACGATATTGATCTTGACGTTATTCCAGATCACCGCTGTGTTTTTTGCCAGAATGGTAATACCGCGCTCACGCTCTAACGCATTTGAGTCGAGGATACGTTCCCCGGCTGTATCGGCGTTGCGAAAGACTTTGGTTTGCTTCAGCATGCCGTCAACCAGCGTTGTTTTGCCATGGTCAACGTGCGCAATGATCGCGATGTTGCGAATATCCATACGCGTTTGGGTCACTCGTATCCCTGTAGAGGTTTTCATCTGATGGATATAATGATTTTAGCAGCGAAGCATTAAGCGTTATAGAGGGATTTTTGCAGTAACCCCCTTTTCATCCCGAAAGTCATCATGAAAAGGGGAGGTTTGGCGAGTTGCGATGATTTTTACGTGCTTGAAGCGGCTGTTTTGCTGGTGCGGATCAGCGAGAACAGCACACCAGCGATGATCAAGGCGCTGCCGATCCATAGATTAGTCGTCATCTGCTGGTTAAGCAGCAGCGCACTCAAGAGCGTACCAACAAGCGGCTGTGCGAAAAAGAACAACGAAGCGACCGACGCATCAACCAACGCGAATGCCCGATTCCACATCCACATGGCAACGGCTGTTGAGACAATCCCCAAATACAAGATGCCAACAAGCGTCCCAAGATCAACTGTGCCGATCGGACGTGATGTCAGCTCAAGCGCGGCGGCTGGAATCGTCAGAATCAGCCCGCCCATCAGCGCATAGTAGCTGACAATCAGCGTATCAAAGTGTGCGCTTACGCGCCGCACCAGCACGGAATACAACCCCCATGTGATCGCGGCGACAGCAAGCGCCATATCCCCAAAAAACGTTTCTGAGCCGAAATTGGCATTTGCCGGATCGATGATCACGATCACGCCGATTGTTGCCAATGCGACCGCGATAATGCGGATGGCGGTCAGGCGCTCCCGCAGCAGAAGGGCGGCGAAAATCAAGATGAATGCGGGGCTGGCGCTGGTGACGAGTGTTCCGTTCACCGCAGTGGATTTGTCAGTTCCGACGAACTGCGCGCCGACGCTGATCCCAAACCCGATCACACCGACGCCGAGCAACCGCAGCATTCCGGCGCGGGTTGGGCGTGCCGTGTCGGGCATCCCACGAACGAGGATACCGAGGATTATCACCGCCATAAGTAAGCGGATCGAGAGTAGGGTGAAAGGGGGGATGGTACGAAGCACGACGTCCGAGACGACATACATCCCCCCCCATATAGCTGCCGCTGTCAATCCATAGATCGCACCGCGTATGTCGGCTTTGAACAAATCGAACCTCGCTCTTCCTGTGAGAATTCAACGATCTTTCTCTTATTGCCAGCTAATGTTGGCAATTGTCACATCAACTGAGTATAACAGTGAGCAGGCTGACACGGCACCGAGCTGTAACATTGTTACATTACGCTGTTGTAATCTTTAACGGCGTGTGTATAGTTATGGTGCTGGACGGCTAAAGTCCGTTCACGTTGATTTAGTATTTTCGTGGTTGCATCAGGAGCAGTAGACACATGAAAATGGCTCGTATTGTCGTCTTGGCGCTCGTGCTCGTCCTCGCTTTTGGCTTGACCGCCACTGCGCAGGAGAGCGGCACTGTTATCCGCATCGCCTCGCAAACTCCGCTTTCGGGTCCTCAGTCGGTGCTGGGCATCAGCATGCGCAATGCTGTTGAACTGGCGATCGCACAGCTCGCCGGTGACATTGAAGCGATGGGCTTCACGGTTGAATACGTCCCGTTTGACGATCAGGCAACGCCTGATGTTGGCGTGTCGAATGCCCAACAGATCGTCAATGACGCGCTCATCCTCGGCGTTGTCGGTCACCTCAACAGCGGTGTCGCCATTCCTTCGTCGGAAGTTTACAACGAAAACAATCTGGTCATGGTTTCGCCGGCGAATACCAACCCGTTGGTGACGGATCGTGGTTACCCGACGGTCAACCGTGTTTGCGGTCGTGACGACCTTCAGGGTCCGACGGGCGCTGTTTTCGCGGCGACCGAATTGGGCATTTCGACGGTCTACGTTCTCCACGATACCACCGCTTATGGTCAGGGTCTCGCTGAATTCTTCCGTGATGAAGCAGAAGAGCAGGGGCTGACCGTGTTGGGCTTTGAAGGCACGGAAGTGACTTCAGACTTCGCGGGTATCCTCCAGCCGATTTTGGCACAGGAACCGGAACTGATTTACTTCGGCGGCATCTACAGCCAGACCGGTGTGTTCATTGCTGAAGCACGTGCAGCAGGCTACGAAGGTCTGTTCATGGGCGGCGATGGCTTCGACTCGTCGGAATTCGCGGCGCTCGCGGGCGATGCGACCGAAGGTACGTATTACACGTCAGTTGCGGCTCCGGCGACGATTTACCCGGCAGCCGAGCAGTTCATCGCCGACTATGTCGAGATGTTCGGTGAAGATCCGCAGCCGTTTGCTGCTCAGTCGTATGACTCGGCGGGCATCATCCTGGCTGCGATTGAGCGCGTTCTCGAAGCCAACGGCGGCGTTCTGCCCACTCGCGAAGAACTCGCGGCTGAAGTGCGCGCGACCGAAGGTTATGAAGGCTTGACTGGTACGATCACCTTCGACGGTAATGGCGATCCTGAACTCGGTCTCTACTACATCATTGAAGTGACCGCGACAGCCGCCGAAGACTGGAGCACCAACCCGGTGATCTCCACTCTCGAAATTCCGTCGCCGCTCACCGAAGCGGAAGCCGGGTCGTAATTCGAGCAGCAGCTAGACCGGGCGGCGGTGTTGCACAAAAAGGCATGCACCGCCGCCTTTTTCATTCGCTTTGGAGTCGCTCATGAGTTCGGAACTGGCATCCCCACAGACGATCGTTCCTCCTCCCACTATGGCATCCGGCTTCCGACAAGTTGGAAACTGGATTTACCGCTTCATTTTGTTCCCCATCGGTCAGATGCTTGTCTTCATCATCGGCGCTGCCCTACTGCTGACGGTGTTGTCATATCTTTTGGCGTTATTTGTCCCTGAACCTCGCCCCAACATCATCCTTGCAAACCAGATCAGCATTCAGCTCCCCGGCATGATCCTTGCGGGCATCGGTACGGGCTTCCTGTATGCAATGATCGCCTTGGGCTATACGCTGGTTTACGGCGTTCTGAAGTTCATCAACTTCGCCCACAGCGAAATCTTCATGGTCGGTTCGGTGATCGGGTTTGAGTTCATGCGCCGGATCGTTGACAACGAGCTGTTAAGCTATTGGTCGCCTGTGCTCTTCATTTTGGTGATGGTGCTGCTTGCCATGCTTTTCAGCGGTACATTGGCAGTGATCATCGAGCGCGTGGCGTATCGCCCTCTGCGCGGTGCTCCGCGTTTGGTTCCATTGATTACCGCGATTGGCATTTCGTATGTGCTGATCGACTCTACGCGCGCGATCATGACGATTACGCGCAATGACTTCAACCTGACTTACCCAACTAACGAAATTGGATACCTCAGTACGCCCATTCCGCTCACGTTTAATGGTCTAGTGGCAGGCGGATTCGTCAATTACACCGAAGAAGGGCTTGAGGACTCAGATCCAATCTACGATTTGATGAACATCGGCGGAACACGCTACGACAGTATTGAGGTAGACGGTGTCACCTATGATCAATTCGTCGTTGCAGATGCCGTTTACGAGTATGTGATAGTCGGCG
>JAPKMU010000415.1 GCA_026645745.1 Anaerolineae bacterium
CGGATCAATAATTTGCGCGCGTCGGTCGGGCAAGCGGCGTACAGCCTCAACGGGGCACTGAGCGCCGCCGCGCAGTCTCAAGCGCAGTGGATGGTCGATACCGGAACGATCGCCCATGCACGCCCCGATGGATCGAATCCGCGTTCGCGCGCGATGAATGCCGGGTATCCCTCCGCGATGGTGAGCGAAAATATCTACGGCGGTACGAATGCGAGTGAGGGCGTGGCGTGGTCATTCTGGATCAACAGCCCGATCCATTATGCGGGCTTAACCAGCCCCAACTATACCGAGGTTGGAATCGGCATCGCGGGCGGGGGGTGGGGACGCGCTTATGTGTTGGTATTCGGCAACCCCGGCGGATCATGGTCACAACCTGCCGCCAGCGGCAGTTCTTCCAGCGCCCCTGCCGCCGCAGCGCCGCAGCGCATCTATGCGATTGGCGTAGACGAAGCGGGCAATATTCAGCATTTGATCGCTACAGGCGACACACTCGGCGATATTGCGCTGATCTACGGCTACACATGGGATGATATTCCCGGCATGATGACGTTGAACAACTTAGCCGATGCGCGTTCGCTGCTCCCCGGTGAAATTTTTCTTGTGCCGCCGCACGACGGCACGAACACCCCCGCTCCGCCCGACGCGACCCCTACGCCGGATTACACCGCGACTCCGCTGCCGCCGACGATCACGCCGTTTGTCGCGGCGATCATCCCAACGCCGATGAACATCAACGGGACGGTTGTTGTGCCGCCGGATGTGCTGGCGACGATGCGCGTGAGCGAACTCCCGAACCCGGAAACTCAGTATCCGACCGCAGTCGAAATCGCGGCGGAAACCGAAACGCCCACGCCGAGCGAAACCTCGGCGGCGGTCGAGGTGGCACAGGCGAACCCAACGGCGGGCGTGATCACCGTGCCGGAAAATGATCCCCCTGCCGCCCGTTCAAGTTCACCGAATTGGTTGGTGATCGCGCTGGTGGTTCAGATGGGGATTTTGGGGATGGCGGGGCTTGAATTCGTGCGCCGGACGTTCAAACGGGGGCGGCGATGAGACGGGTGATCCGCGCCTTCTTTCAAGCGGCAGTCATGACGCTGCGCGGCGAAAAATTACCGCCGCCGCTCACCCCTGAGCAGCAGATCGCGGAGCGCTACCCCGAAGCGGCGGCTTGGCTGGCGGAGACGATCACACGGGTGAAGGCGGTTGAAGAAGCGGCGGCGGGAATCGACTTGGACGCGCTGATAGTGCGCGTGGATCGGCGGGAGATGCGGGGGCGCACGATCTTAGAAGCGATCCGGTTTCGCGCTGTTCAGGAATACCCGTTCATGCTGTTGAATCCGAGCGATTACCGGGGGATGGGTTTTCAGGCGATCAACGCGAATGATGTGTATATGGTGGAACGGTTGGCGGAAGGCGTGCCGGAGCACGTCAAGGCGGCGCTGACCGAATTACGCGATCACTTAAATACCCTACAGACGATACTTCAGACAATAAATTAGTGTACATCAGGCTTTTCCGACAAAGAATTTAGAAAGTTTCACAAAACATTTACGCTTTTACTGTTGTGCAACAATGGAAATGTGATACGCTTTATTCGAGTGGGAATTACCACTCTAACGCTAGCGTGTTTATTGCAAGGAGATGCACTCATGCTGTATATGCCTCGTGAAGAAGGTCAAGGTCTCGTCGAATACGCGTTGATCCTCGTCCTCGTCGCCGTCGTCGTCATCGTCATTCTCGCCCTGCTTGGCCCGGCGATCGGTAACATCTTCAGCAACATCGTCAACACGCTCTAATTGGATCGCTTCTGCGAACCCGAACGCCCCGGTACGCCGGGGCGTTTGCATTTCTAGCCCCGCTTACAGCGCGATTCCATCCGCTCCCGCACCACACACGAGCACACACAGCGACTCGCCCGGACGGGTGGCGAATTTGTTCGTCAAAACCGCCGCCATACTCGCCGCCCCGCTGAGTTCCGCCGCCATGCCGGTTTCAAACCACAGCCATTCCGCCGCCGTAAGCATTTCGTCGTCGCTGACGAGCACAATTTCATCGACGGTTTCACGGATTATGTCGTAATTGATCTGCGCGGTGCGGCGCGGCGCAAGCGTGCCCGCTTTGGTCGTGATCTGGTCAAGCGTGATCAAGCCGCCCGCCGCCAAACTCGCTTTGAGCGTCGGCGCGCCTGTTGGCTCAACGCCGATCACGCGGGCATGGGGTTTGAGCGCTTTGATCGCCGCGCCGATTCCGGCGATCAAGCCGCCGCCGCCAATCGCCACAACGATGGTTTCGAGGGTGGGCAGGTCTTCCAAGACCTCTAAACCGATTGTCCCCTGTCCGGCAATGATCGTCGCGTCCGCGAACGGGTGAATATACGTCACACCCTTCGCCTCCGCGACTTCGAGCGCGAGTTTTTGCGCATCGTCAAAGACAGCACCTTCGAGGACGACACTTGCGCCCCAGCGCTTGAGCTTATCGATCTTGTGCTGCGGCACGGTGCGCGGTAGGTAAACCGTCGTCGGCACTTGGGTGATATGCCCCGCATACGCGACGGCAATCCCGTGATTGCCACCGGATGCAGTGCTGATCCCGCGTGCTAACTGCTCAGGCGTGAGCGAAAGAATCTTATTCATCGCGCCGCGCGCTTTGAACGATCCCGTCACCTGCAAACTTTCCAGCTTTAGCCAAACGTCCGCTTGAAACGGCTGATCGCGCAGTGCCGAAGCGCGCAAAATTGGCGTCCGCCTCACCGACTGCGCGATCCGGCGGCGCGCCGCTTCGATCTCATGCAATTGTACCATGTGTGTTGTTACCTGTTGGTCAAATAGTCGTCGATTGCGCTGCGCGCGATCCTAAAACCGCTTGCAGTCCGCGCGGCGGGAAGTTTACCGTCATCGATCAGACCTTGTATATCCGCTTCGGTCACGCGCAAATAAGCGGCGGCTTCCGCGACGGTCATCACGCTCGGCGGAGGCGCGGAAGACACCAACGTTGAGAGCGGGAGCGGGTAGGAAGCGCTCGGTGAGCGCATCGGCGGCGGGAATTCGGCGGGGACACCGGGCGGGGTCTGTGGACGCGAGAAAATCAGGTAGCCCGCGACGGCGACCGCGATGATCATCGAAACCACTTCGAGCGTCATCAATCCGGCATATTCCGGCGAGTCCATCAATGTCATCAACGTATCGAACGAATCAAGCGTCGTCGGATCGATTGTGCTCACATACGACGACACAATGAAGAAGCTGGCACAAAAGCTGATGGTGAACGGCGCAGCCAACACGATGCCGATCAAACGTCCTTGATCCTTCGGGATGCTGCGACCTGCAATCCGAAAATCGCCTTTGATGAGCAGGAAAATACCGATCAGCAGTAAAATGAGACTCATACACGCCACCATCCTCACTACGGTAACAGCCTATACGCCCTATTATAAACTGTCGCCGGGCAACAATCTTGCGGGAGCTTGACGAATTGCGTCAATGCCCATTTCGTTGCTAAACTGAACGTGAACATTTGGATTTCTTGGCAACGATCACGAAGAAAATATCCCTCATCCACCGTGATTGCCGTCCATCAGATGAAGAAAGGGTTGCCATGCGCATTCGGCACCAGATTGCATTGCTTACGCTCGTGAGCGTGGTAGGTCTGCTCGTGCTGGCTGCGCCGCTCGCACTGGCGCAGGAGTCATCGCCTACACAGACTGTTTGTGCAGCCTTGATCGACCGGGTCATGAACGAAGTTGGCAGCAATTGTGCCAACCTTGACGGAAGCAGTGCTTGTTACGGCTACGGCAGCATTTCGGCGCAGATCACTGGCGGCGCTGCATTCCATATTCCGGCTGACCGTGTGCGCCTTGATGTGCTGTCCGCCCTGCATACTGCCCCCAACACGGGTGATATCGGAATCGCAATGCTGAACGTGAACGCGAATCCCGTCGTTCTCGATGGCTTGAATATCGGCAGTGTGAAATACTTCCTGTTTGGGGATGTCGAACTCGAAAACGCCGTCCCCTCCGACGATATGTTTTTGACGGCTGACGCCGCCCTCAGCGCGTCGGTGATCCACCCCGCTGCCTTGCGCGCCTTGCCCTCGAACTCTGCACCTGAGCTTACCGAACTCGCGCCGGGGGAAGCGATTCGTCTTGACGGAATCACCGCCGACCGCGCATGGCTTCACATCGTCAGTGCAGCGTATACGGCATGGATGGAGTCTTCTGCCGCTGGCGATATTGATCTGAGCACACTCCCCACCGTGCGAGCAGGCAGTATGTACCCGATGCAGGCGTTCACCTTCGCCACGCACGGCGAAGCGCTTGAAGGCTGCGCGGGCGTTCCAGCGGCGGTGCTGGTTCTGCAAGCACCCCCGAACGCCCTTGTCGAAGTGACCGCTAACGGCGTACCGTTCCGCTTCTCAAATACCGTGTTCCTCCGCACCAATTCCGAAGGCGCGGTCGAAGTGCTCAATATGTCGGGTGATGTCGTCGTCAACGCGGGCGATGTGAGTCAGTCGCGCATCCGTCAAGCAGGAGCGTTTGCCGCCCGTGTGACCTCGCAAGGCGTCGATTATGCGTATCGTTTGATGAGCCGCGACGAACTCAATGCGGTTGAAGCGCTCGAAGCAGTTCCCGAAAATCTACTCTATTCCCGCATCGAACTGCCGTTTATCGTGCGCGCGTCGGG
>JAPKMU010000416.1 GCA_026645745.1 Anaerolineae bacterium
AAACCTTGTCACTCCTGCCCCGTCTCGGCGGGCAGTTGACGGGACGACACTTCTAGCTTGATGTACTGCTCCTCACCCCGTCGCAAGCGATAGAGAGGGGAAAACGAACGCGCTGTTTTTCACCCCCTCTCTAAACAAAGTTTGGAGAGGGGGACGGACAACAGTACATATGGAAAAATGTACATAAGCTGCGTCTGCGCAGCGGATGGTTAGGCTCATTGTTACTGCGCGACCGGCGCGGGTTCGTAGGCGTTGATCTTCGTCCGCCAATCTGCCGGAATCGGGATCGACGTGTTCGTTGCATAATCAAATGCGACCACGACAATCGCCGCCGCTGTTACGATTTCGTCCGCTCCGTCTTTCGTCCGTACGATCAGATTGTGCACTTCCATACTGCGATTGCCCATCCGACCGATCCGCGTCAGCACCCGCACCTGATCATCTGCGAACAACGGGAGCTTAAAATCCATCGTTACCCGCGCCATGATCAAGCCGCTGTCCGAGGTTGAACCGCTCCACAGCGCGAGATCACGGAAGTAGCTGATGCGTGCTTGTTCGGTGTAGGTCAAATACACAGCATTGTTGACATGCGCCAGCGCATCAAGGTCGCCCCATCGCACTTGAATCGGGGTGGCATGACGGTAATCCGCGATGGTCAGGTTCACGAAGCAGTCCTTTCTGAGGTTGAGTGATCCCCCTTCATTATGACGGATTCTAGAGCAAACACATCAAATCAAGAGAAAAAAAGAAAACCTAACGCAATGACGCGAAGCCGCAAAGAAATGCGACTTGCGTTTGCCCTAGTGAACGGATTGACGAACAATCGGCGTATCTGGTACGATGAGCGATAAGGACACGGGGCTGTGTCGAAATCGGTAGACGAGAATCTCTTAAAAAGATTTGCTCTTGCGAGCGTGTGGGTTCAAGTCCCACCAGCCCCACCATCAATTGGACGGCGCTTCACAGCGTCGTTTTTTGTTTCCCGCAGTATGGTATTCTTTTAGGAGTCAACTGAGATCAACGAGGAATTCTTGTGTTTTGGCGACGTGTGACCCCGATTCTGCTCGCAAGCCTTGTGATGGCGGCGTGTCAATCCGCCCCGCCGCTGCGTGATGCGGTCGCCAGCACCCCACCGCGTGACCTCCCGATGGGCGTAACCTTTCCCGATCAAACCCTGCCGACCCCCGTGCCACAAGCGATCATCGACGCGGCAGACGCCGAATATTTGCTGCTGACCAATATTTATGAACGGCTCGCGCCGTCCGTCGTCAATATTGATGTGACCGTCAGCGAGGTGAGCGGCACAGCCCTACACCTCGATTCCGCCAGCGGATCAGGATTCGTGTACGACACGCTTGGGCATATCGTGACCAATGCGCATGTCGTCAGCGATGCCGATACGATTTTCGTCACCTTTTACGATGGTTATGTCGCAGAAGCCCAGTTGATCGGCACGGATGCCTACAGCGATCTGGCGGTGATCCGCGCCAACGTCGATGCCGAGCGCCTCTTTCCGGTCACCTTTGGCGATTCGCATGCTGTCCGTGTGGGCGAACGCGCTATCGCCATCGGGAATCCGTTCGGGCTGGCAAGCTCGATGACAGTGGGCGTGGTCAGCGCTTTAGGTCGTCAGCTTCCATCGGCGGAGATGCTTGATACCAACCTGAATCCCTTTCAAAACCCATCGATCATTCAGGTCGATACCGATATCAACCCCGGCAACAGCGGCGGACCGCTCTTGAACTCGCGCGGCGAAGTGATCGGCGTGAACACGGCGATCCGCACCGAGACGGGGACGTTTCAAGGGGTGGGGTTTGCCGTGCCGTCCGCGACGGTTCAGCGCGTGATCCCGGAATTGATCGACGCACAAACGGTCAACTACGCATGGTTAGGGATCAGCAGCCAGCCGATAGAAGGCGGATTCGGCGTGTCCGGGCTGGTCGATCTGCTGCAACTGCCGGTTGACAGCGGCGTGTTAGTGGACAGCGTGACGAATAACAGTCCGGCGCAGCGGGCAGGTTTACGCGGCGGGACAAGTTTACAAGAAGTACGTGGGCGGAATATTTGCACCGGCGGGGATATCATCGTCGCGGTGAACGGGACGTATATCCGCACAATGGACGAATTGGTGTATTTTCTCGCGGTGAATACACGCCCCGGCGATGAGATCGTGCTGCTGGTGGTGCGCGGCGAAGAAACATTTGAAGTCCCCGTCCTGCTGGAAGCACGCCCGGTTGAACCGCAGATTTCGCTCCCATGCGGTGATTGATCAATCAGACGAATGAGAGGCGTATGAACGCGCACCCCTTCTCGCTCTCCCACAAGCGCCGCATGTTGTGGATCGCGCTGGCAGCGCTGGCGCTGGTGATCCCTGCTGCCGCGCAAGATGCGCCCACCGCAACGCCTACACTTCAGCCCACAGTGACGCGCACGCCGCCCCCGCCGCCAACAGCCGGCAGCACAGGGACGGCGATTGCGCCCCCGGCGGATGATTCATCCGGTGCAACCGGATTTGACAATCAAAACCGCGTGATCATCACGCTGGCGGTCACGCTCACGCCGACCGCGCCGCCGATCCCGATTCTGCCGCTCGAATCCGGTACGGTTGACGGCAGCATCACCGAAAGCGCGCCGCGTGCGCGTTACAGCTTCACCGGACGGCGCGACGAAGGCGTGACGATCACGATGGAAACGACATCGGGCAATCTTGATCCGGTGTTGACCCTGTTCGCGCCGAACGGACAGCAGATCGCCACAAATGATGATCGCGCCGTTGGTGACCGCAACGCACAGATCACGTTGAGTTTGCCCTCAAACGGCGTGTATGTGATCGAAGCGACGCGGTTTAGTCAAGGGGATACGCTTTCCAGCGGCACATTCCAACTAACGCTGACCCGATCCGCCGCGCCTACCCCCGGCACGCCTGATGACCCGCAGCAGCCGCCCGATTTTGGCGTGACCGTTGAGCCGATCGCTTATGGCGCAGTGACCAGCGGGGAGATTAATGCCGATCTGCCGCTGTATTATGCGTTCTACGGCGATCAAGGCGATCTGGTGCGGCTGATTTTGACGCGCATGAGCGGCGATTTACTGCCGCTGACGCGGATTTACGACGATCAGCGGCGCGAGATCGGGCGGGACGCGCAAACCCGCGACACCGAAGCGATTGTGTATGCCACTCTGCCGCAAACAGGCTGGTATTTAATCGAAGCGGGGCGGCGTGATAGCACCGGCGCGGGTACATTCGATCTGTTCATCAACAAATTGGCGAATGCCGTGCTGCGCGTGGGTGAACTCGTCACTGGGGAATTCACGCCCGATTCGCCCGCGCTTTCGTACATCGTGAATGCGCGCTTGGGCGATCAAATCAGCGCGACGATGTTCACCGTCGAACAAAACTCGAACGTGCAGCCGCAGATCGAACTGCTCGACTTGAGCTTACGCAACCTCGACCGCGCGACAGGTGAACGCTTCGTCACCGTCAGCGGCGTGATCCCCCGGAGCGCGCCGTATATCATCCGTGTGACCAACCGCAACCCGACCGTCTCCGGCGCGTTTAATCTGCGCCTTTCGAGCGTCCCGGCGGCGCTGACCACGCTCAACACTGAGTTTCTGCCGTATAACGATCAAACTGACGATGTGATCAACGATGCCGCTCCGGTCGATCTGTACCGGTTCAGCGGCAAAACGGGCGAACTGGTCACGATCACGATGACGGCACTCGCGCCGAGCAGTCAGCTTGACCCGTATTTGATCCTGATGGACGGTGACCTCAACGAGCTTGCCGCGAATGACGACACGGGCGCAACCCGCGATGCGCGCATCGTGCAGTATCGTCTGCCGAAGGACAGCGATTATCTGATTCTCGCGTCACGCTCGAATCTGGGAACCGGGACGACAAGCGGATCGTATCGACTATCGCTAACGGTGGGCGAGCTTCGGCTCGAAGATGGCGTTTTGTCCGCTTCACTGGTGTGGGGGACGGGCGCAGACCTGAATTTGTTCGTGCGTGACCCGAACGGCGCGTCGATTAACTGGAGTCGACCGGGGAGTTTGACGGGTGGGATGCTCCAGATCGACAGCAATACGGGGTGTACGACGCCGAGCGATGAGCCGATTGAACATGTGTACTGGGCGAATGAACCCCCGACGGGTGATTATACGGTGTGGGCATGGTATCAAGCGGGATGCGGCGCATCGACTCCAACCCCCTTCCGTTTGACGGTGATGCTCAACGGCTCACCACTGCTGGTGGTTGAAGAAGACCTGCTGCCCGGTCAGCGCTACGAAGCGGTGATCCGCGTGGGATCAGCGGGACAGGGCTTCATCGTTGATGCGGGCATGATCACCCAACCGCCGCCGCAGCAAACGGTGAGCGAAGGCGGCGATCCGTTGATTAGTATTGGGAATCCGGTTGAAGCGGAGATCACCAACGAGGTTTATGCACGCTTCTACCAGTTCAGCGGCACGCAGGGCGACCGGGTGCGGATCACGGCGGACGCGGTGACAGGCGATCTTGATCCGACGCTGGCGATTCTCAGCAGCAGCGATGACCTGCTGGACGCGAACGACGATGCGAACGGGACACGCGGCGCGGTGCTGGAATACACGCTCCCGTATACC
>JAPKMU010000417.1 GCA_026645745.1 Anaerolineae bacterium
ATCAGTGGAGTGAACAAACAATCCATCTTCCCGCTGTCATCGCTGAACTGGGCATCGAAACCCCTGAACCGCAAGTGCGCGCAGTTGGCGCGGTGCAGTTCCCGATGGTGATGACGAATTTCCGTATGTATGCGCAGTCCAATACGGCGGCGGTGATGTCGTTCGGTGAGATCGCCAGTGTACCGGGGGCTGCCTCACCTGCCCTTGAGCGAATTGCAGAGTCAATCGCATCACCAGCGGATCTGTTTCGCTGGCGAGGTGAAATTAATCTGGAAGCAGGCAGCTACGCGCGTGCCGTAGAGTTCTTCAACGCGGCACTCGCACTTGAACCATCGGTGGTCGAAGCGCAGTTTGGATTAGGCGCGGCACTCTTCGGAACTGGAGATTTGGCAGGCGCGCAGTTGATCTTCGAACAAGCGAGCGCCGCCTATCCGCAGCGTTCTCGTCTTCAGACTTTATTGGGCGAAGTCCTGCTCGCACAAGGAGATGCGGTTGGCGCACAAGCGGCGTTCAACACCGCGCTGGAACTGTTCACCCGTGATGGCGTGGATTACGGCGATTCCGCACAAGCACGTATTTATCGCGGCTTAGGCGATGCGCTTACCACACAGGATCGACTGGCACTTGCGGAATCGATGTACAGTCGCGCGGTTGAGCTTGATCCTTGGGATCTCGCCAGTTATGCCAGCCTTTATCGCGCTTTTGCGGCTCAGGGTCGCTGCGATGCCGCCGCGCTGATCTACGAGCGCGCAGCATTATTCGGATTGAGCACTGCGCCGCTGCCATGTGAAAGCATCAGCAGCCCATGACCTTACTGAATCGTTCATGCAGCTTTAGTCTGCTTCGCGCTGATCGTTTGACCGGGGCAAGAAGATTGTGAAGGTTGATCCTTTGCCGACTGCGCTCACAACATCAATTCGACCGCTGTGCATTTGGATAATCTTCTGCGCAATAGGCAGCCCTAACCCAAAACCCGGCGTACTGTGCGCTTCATCTTGTCGCCAAAATGTGTCAAAAATGCGCGGCAGATCAGCTTCAAGGATTCCTGTTCCCGTATCGCTGATTTCCAGTCGGATGTGATCGCCAACTGGTGCGCTTGTGATTCGAATCGTGCCATTTTCAGGGGTGAAGTGATACGCATTCTCAAGGATCTGGCGGAATGCAATTGAGAGGTAATCTGCATCCCCCAAGACAAAAGGCAAGGTTGGATGGAGTTCGAATTGTATCGTATGCCTGTTTTTATACTTTGCGTTGAGTTCTGAGCCGACAAATACAAGCCGATCGTTGACATTGACTCGTTCTGTAGACAGCGAATCAGTATTTTCTAGTTTCGACATGATAATCATCATATCGATCAAGCGGGTGATGCGTTTGATCTCCAGCTCAATTTGAGCTTTCTTCTGATCGCGCTGAATCGGATCATGGGTGCGATTGAGGATGTAGGCGCTGGTTCCAATAGTTGCCAGCGGCGTTCTGAACTCATGAGCAGCATTCTTGACAAAAGAAGTCAATAACTGCCGTCTTTCTCGCTCCAGTGCGAATTCAAACTCACGGCGTTGTGCCAGCCTCACCTTCGTAACATTGCGAACAATGGTTAACACCTCATCCTGTCCGCAAACGACCATACGCGCTTCAAAGTCCGCGACCTCACCATGAATCGGCACACTGTACTGGTAAAGCTGCTCCTGCCCTGTCGTCAGCACACGACTGGAATGATACATATGACGTTCAGTAAATTCGGGCGGCAGTACGTCGGCAATATTCTGCCCAATGAATGCGTCGATAGGCGTGAGCAGGTCACGCGGGTTGCCCACATGACAATCGAGAAACACGCCATCGCGTCGAGTGCGAAAGACAAGATCAGGGATCGCTTTCAGAAGCGCTCGATGGCGGGCTTCACTTTCTTTCAAAGCCTCTTCGATACGTTTGGGAGCCGTGATATCAACTGCGGAAGTGAGCGTGTAGCTTTCACCGTGCAGCGTGAGTATATGTTCTGAAAGCAGCACGGGTATTGATCTGCCGTCGTGTCTATAGAGGATCGCTTCTTCATCACGAACATATCCATCCCGGTTCAACTTTTCACCGATGAGATAGGCGGATCGAGGATCAAGGTGGAGCAGATCGATCAGTTTTTTGCCGATAACGGCTTCGGTCGCAAGACCTAGTTTCTCGCAAAATGTCCGGTTCGCGTCAACACACGTGCCAGTTTCTACTCGGCTCAACACAACCATTGCTGAATTGGCATGAAAGACAGCAGCAAGTTCTTCTTCTGCCAGCCTAAGTGCGGAAACATCCTTCAGGACTCCAAACAAAGCGGGTTTTGCATTCCAGACTCCCCGCGTGACATATGTTTCCACTGGGATCAATTCATGCGATTTTGTTTGGATTGGAATAGACCAATTCTTGCGTGTGCCTCGCAGCACTTCAGCGATCAACTGTGCTGCTTCGTTACGCCGCCCTTCTGGATGAAGACGTATCATGGGCTGCCCGATGAGTTCCGCCTGTGAATATCCCAGTCGGTTGAGGGCTGTCTGGTTGACTTCTTGAATATTCCCTTCCATATCCAAAATGAAGAGGAAATCTTCGACGATGTGAAACAGCGTGCGGGAGTTATCTTCCCTGCTGCGATTTCCCCCCTCAACCATGACCCAACTCAGCACTATCACCAACGCAAAAAATACCATGAAGCTAAAAGGCACGTCGGGAATAAAGAAGAAACTGCCGCCAAAAAATAAGCCGCCGATTATGGCGATCAGCGTATAACGTTTGGTCAGGTACAGGCTCGAAGCGAATACAGCGAATACCACAAAATCGAGTATCACCACGCTCTTGCCCAGATGTTCCGGTACTGTGAAAAGTACTGCGACAACGAGAGCGAACAGCACCGCAACGATCCGATACCGCCGTGTACGGACAAGCCAACAAGCAGCGGCGAGCACGGCGGCAAGTGACAGTAAACGTATTTCTAGCACATCAGGGAAGGAAATGATCCAGATGGGCAGCAGCGCCGTGATCAGAGAAATCGAAAGAAATGCCAGCACCCGCACTTGATCATTATTGGGGGCAGCTTCCGCAAGGTCAATTCTTGAACGCTTGCGTTTGTTCGACTTACGCACCGTGGAAGACTCCGAGGAATGTGCGAGCAGGTGAGACCCCTCGATTTGCTGTCGTCATCAAGCTTTCGTTTGATTTGTCCTCAAACGGCTTAGGTGAAGAAAAACCGATCCATGTTCTTGATAGAGGCTTCTAGCGAGATCGTGGTTGGATAATCAAGGTGTTCCTGAAGAAACACAGTATAGTACTTTAGGAGACTGTCCACAACTTTGACTCCTGTCAAGACTGGTCTAGCCGCAGGTTAACGGGGCTAGACCACGCCGTCGCCAACACTAATTCGTATGAATCCCTAGCGTAAGTGACCGTACCGCTTCACGTCCATCAAAAGGCGGCACAGTGAACGCCAATATCCCATCCGTAACCGTGACTTCTTCGGTTTGCAGGATGCCCCCCGTGTAGGTATCCCAATACTGAATGGTATACGCCCCATCCTCAAAGACGTTGTTGATCGTGACGGTCATGCCGGAAATTACGCCCGGATTCTCCTCATCACGGGTGTCAGCGACCACCCACACGATCCCCGTTTGACCATCCGAGCAGGCGGCGCGATACACGCGGCGGTCGCTCAACAGGACGCGTGGGGTGATGTTCTCGCTGGAAAAGTTTGCCCAGTCAATACTGGCAGCAAAGCGGGCTATTGCCAGCAGGTTATCGCGGAGTTCCGGCAGAATAAAATGAGGATTCGTGTAGGGCCAGCGCATGCCTGTTCCCGCACCACATGACGCGAGATGCGCCCAACTCATATTGTTGTGATACGCCTGATCGAACAGCGGATTCACGATCCAGTCCTCAATCGGTCCGCTTTCGCTGTCGAAATAAGGGCGCATGTCATTGATCTGCTGAAGCGAAAGAACGACGCCGCCCGCCATCGCGTTACCGGGCAAGATCGGATCATCAGGCGCATTGATGTCACCGATGTATAAATGCGTGTTGGCGAAATCAAGCGCGGGATGACGATAGATTACCCGACCAAGCGCTCCTTCTGGCACAGCAGCGGCAGACGAAACACTGATCATGGGCGAATGCCCCCATACGCTGATCGAATACTCGCGGACGAACACCGCCATCTCATCAACATAAGCCGCGACTTCTTCGGTTGTACTGCCCCACCACAACTCGACCTCGTTCATGATGTCCCACGCGAAGATATTCGGCGATCCACCCCAACGATCAATGATGAAGCGCCAGCGTTCTTTTTGCGCTTCGATGCACGACGCGCCTGTGAGCCATTCACGGCGCGTCGCGCACGGTCCACCGTTGGCGGCATTATAGGGATAACTCGCCCAATTACTGTTCTGCCAGAAGGTATCATAGGGGGTGAGAAGCAGATATAAGCCGTATTCCTCTGCCATTGGGATGAAGGCATCCCAGAAGGCAACCACGTCTTCATTAAATGAGCCAACTGGATTTTCAAGCAAGCTGGATGCCTGCTGTGCGTATTCGATCATGATGCGCGAAACGGTCACACCGTGCGCCCGCAAATCACGGA
>JAPKMU010000418.1 GCA_026645745.1 Anaerolineae bacterium
ATTCGGGGAGGGGAGACGAGCGAAGCGAGTGGGGGAGGGGTCGGGGGGTGAGGAGCACTTAAAGCAGAAAAAACTTTCGTGCCGTGATATGTCCGCTACGATGCGGCTTCGGTCGCTTCAGGAGTCGGGCAGTTGACTTCCGGCGTGGCGTCGAGCGTGCCGCCAGAGGTGGCGACGAAATCAATTTCGAGCAGCACTTCTTCGGTCACGTTGGCAACGCCGGGAGCATTCGGGATCGTCAATTGGAACTGCTCACGGGTGACGGTCGTGCTGGCGTAACCTTCGATCCATGTAGCGCTGACAGGCGTCACGGTCACGTCAAACGTAACTTCTTGCGTGATGTCGCGGACGGTGAGAGACCCGATCACCTGAAAACCGAATGATTGGCACGTCGTCACACTGGCGGGCAGTCCGGTGACGCTCGTCGGGACGAACTCGCTGAACTCAAAGCGATCTTCAGCAGATTGTAGAATCAAGCCGCGAAGCGCGCGGTTGCGGAACTCGTTATCGGTCGCCAAGGTGCGCGCGTTGATGCGGATCGTGCCGACTTCGGAATTGGACGGATTGGCGAAATCGACGCGAATATCGCCCGCGACTTCACTGGTGCGCCCAACCACATGAACCGGGCGACCTGCGAGGGTTTCATCAAGGCTAAACCGAACTTCGCTCGCTGATGAGACAATCGAGAGGACGTTTTCACCGGTCAGCGTCGGCGCGCTGATCGCCTGACTTGCCTCGCCCGATCCCCCGGCGGCAAGGAACGCGGCAAACGCGACAACGCCGATCACGGCGAGAACACCGATTCCAATCACGATAAACCGAAGCGTATTATTACGTTTTCCCGCCGCTGCTTCCGACTGCAAACTCATACGTGAGACTCCTTTGTGCCTTTACTCGCGCTCATGATACGACGCGATCCTGTGTGTAAGATGAATCTTGGGCAGCAGATCAACCTGCAAGACTTTGAGAAGTATTCCACAATCGCTTTACGAAATTCGACTACAATCAAGATCATGATCATCAGCGCTGCATCCACGAGGCAGATATGAACACTCCGATCAAGCGCGGCTTCACCCTAGAACGTCTGGGAACACAACAGAGTATCCTCGCCTATCGTTTTCATGATCTTGCCCACGAAACTGTGGACGCATGGGCATCCAGCATCCGGGTTGAATACGCGGCATGGGAGCATAACAGGCTGCAAACGATGCTCGATTTGCGTCCAGCAGGCAGAATTATCACGCCGTATGCGATTAACGCCGCGCGTCCGCTGGCAGCACTGCGACCAGAATTAACCGGGCGGCTGGCAATTATCGTGAGCAATCGCCTCTCCGCACAGATCATGTCCGCCGCGATCCGTGCCAACCTGAATACACGCCGCCGCCGTTTGATCTTCGCGGACGAGATTAGCGCGGTTGCATGGCTGTTGGCGCATGATTGATGCACAACAGCGCGGTGAGGAACAATCAACTCCTCACCGCCGCGTAAACACCAACATGGCAGAACCGTAAAATTCGACTGGAATCTCCCGGATCACAGCGTACTGCTCGTTAAACCAGTCCTCAAGCACAAGCCCGTTGCGGATAAACCCTTCCATCGTGACGAGATATTCCGGCACAGTATCGCGGATCAACGCGGGGGGAATGGCGTAATTCTGCCCTTCGGCGAGCAGCGCCGGATCGAACGGGTAATACTGCCGCAGTTCCGGCGTCACCAAACCAACCGTATCCACGATCACCGCGCGGCTGAAATACCCAACCGCGCCAATATCCGCTGACGCGACCCGTGTTTCCGGCGTGACGCCGTATTCGTCGCGGAGCATCGTCCCCACTTGCTGATACAACAATTCGATTTCGTGCCATGCCATACGCGGCGCGGGACGATCCCACCCGTGATCTGGGTGCAGCGTCCAGCCGTTGATCGACGTGAACACCCCCTCTCTATCGCGTGCGATGAAGCGGCGGTGTAATTCGGTTCCTTTGCGTCTTTGCGTCCTTGCGTCTTTGCGTTGATGTCCTGCTCGCTTGCTTGTTTTGCCCCAAACACCGCCCACACGCCGATGATCAACCCCAACATCAATGCCGGGAGCGGCGGCACGACATACCACCGGAAAATCAGCGGATTCGCCGCCGAAAACACGATCATGTACAGCCAAGGATAGATCAGCCATGCGATCAAGCGGGGCATCCGCCGCGCCGCCGTCACGACCGCCACGACCGAGAGCAAAAGATACAACACGCTCCCGATCATCGCGCCGACGCTGCCGAAGGTGTCAAACTCCGAGAACGGAGTCGCATACGTTTGAATAAAACTCACGAGCGCCGATCCTGCCGTCACCGAATACGCGACCGATTTAGCGTTGATCGAATTGGGGATCGGCGTGTGAAAATACCCCCACGCGAAGATCAGCCAAGGCAGATACGCCACCGCCGCCGCGACCCACGTATACGCGGGCAAACGCCGGTTACGCGCAAGTCCTTCGATCAACTGCCACGCGAACAGCGGCGCGATCCACAGCACCGCATCCACGCGGGTGATCACGCCGAGCGCCGCGCACACCCCTAAGCCGATTTCATGGATCGGGCGGCGGTTCGGGTGCGTGAACAAGGCGAATGCCACCGTCATCCACAAAATATTGACGCTCGTCTCCATGCCGCCGATGGCAAACGTCACGCTCTTTGGGCTGATCGCCCACAGCACGCCCGGCAGCAAAGCAATCACGTTGTTTTGAATGATGCGGCGCGCGATCACGATCAACAGCGCGCAGGTGATCGCATCGGCAAGCGCGCTGATTACGAGCGCGTAATTCGGATAATCGCCCCCGCCCATGATCGCGCCAACCCCCGCGAGGATCAGCGTAAACAGCGGAGTCGTCGTGCCGAGCGTCAGCACACCGGGGTTGTACACGAAGCCGATTCCCTCGACGATGTTCCGGCTGTAGCGGAAGGTGATAAACGCATCATCAATCGTGCGTGTACCGGGGATCAGCCGCGCGATCACCGCCGCGATCATGACGAACGCAATCGCGGCGTGAAAGAGCGTCAAACGGCGGGGATTTACCACCATATCGGGTTCGTCCATGCGCGCCGCCCGTAAGCATCGCGGATCATGACGCGGCAGTAATCCGCATTCCAGCGCTTGATACTGAGTTCAGCGCCGCGCATGTTGCTTCCATGTTGATAGACCGCCTTCGAGCCTTTGCCGATCACCCACAGGCTGTCTACGGGCGAACATTCGATTTTGACCGTGTCCCCCGGCACGACTTCGACATTGTAAAAATCCGGTCCTTCGCTGCTGTAATACTGCCCCGCCTTAAGCGCTGCCAGCAGGGCTTCCGGCGTGTTCGTCTCCGCTTTGACCATCGACCAGCCCATGCACGTATCATGATGCTTGAGATGAAAATGCGAGTCGTCCGTCGCCAGCGCCCAATAACGCCGCCCTTGTGCCAGCATCACATCAAGCATGTACGTGCTGTCGATCTTGTCATTGTGATCGCGGCTGATCCCGTTGATGATCTCAATCGCGTGAACATCGCCCAAGCTGATCACATCGCTTTCGGGGAGCGAATACCATGCGGGGTGAGCGCACGTCACGAACGCCCCCGCGTCAAGCGCCCGCCGCGCGATTTCCGGTCCGGTTTCGCCCCGGTGCGGGGGAGCGAAATCGAACGGGAGTCCATTCGCCAAAATATGCCAGATTTCGCCGTGCGCGTTATGCCCGGTGTGCAGTTCCGCGCCGATAATCGTCGTGAAGTGTTCGTTACGGAACGGCGTCGTATCCGTGATCGGGAAATGATAATCCGGCAGGAAATGATCGGTCAGCGAGATGAAGTCATAGCCCGCGTGTTGATAAAATTGGCAGACTGCCTCCGGCGTTCCGTGTCCATCGCTGGCGGTGCTGTGACAGTGAAGATTGCCTTTGTAGAAGCGTCCGGGCAGGTCAAAGGGTGTTCTGATCATTCTGTTCCTCATGGTGAGCATCACGCCATTTTTTACCCCACTTTTTGACGAAACGCGAAGCCGCAAAGAACTGCAATTGGCGAACGCATCTTTGCGCCCTTGCGACTTCGCGCCTTTGCGTTGACTCTCTTCTTTTTCCCTTGATTATTTTTTGGGGTGCGTTTGCCCTCGTCGCCCCTGCTTTCTTTAATCCTGACGTGCGCTATGATCAAGCGGTTAGCATTGTGCGAGGTTGTCCCATGTGCCGACTCATCTTAGCCCTGCTGACCGCTGCGATCCTGTTGGGAATCGCACCCGCCGCCGCTCAAACATCACCTGTACACGTCGCGCTGCTGCGCGAACGCGAGATGCTCACCCTCGTCGTGCAGGCAGGCGATCCCGCCTCCCTGCTCGATTTCCGCTTTCAATACTTGGACGAATACGACCGCGAAATCCTGCTCGCGCTGCGCGATTATGACCAATTCCGCGAGTCATCAGCGGGCGTGACCGAGGCATGTTTTGTCTTGCGCGCCTTTGAAACAGAAGCGCCCGTGCCGCAAGAATGCTTGAATATCACGCGAACGAATTTGCATGTGCAGGAACTCGGCACAGCGAGTCTGTTCTGGTTCGACGGCGTGATCAACCTCCAGCGCCCGCTC
>JAPKMU010000419.1 GCA_026645745.1 Anaerolineae bacterium
CACTCTCCCCGTGAAATGTCTCAATTCCTCGATTGCTTGCCATTTCCTCAACGCGAATCTCTCGCGCCATTCATAACGAACCCAAACTAACTCGGCTTTTGCGGTGAACGGGAGAGGCAGCCTCCTCCCCCATCACCTTGAAGCTCGCTGCTCACGCCAGCAAGACTTCCGGAGACACTGTACCACACCTCCGCGATGTCCTTGCCAGCAACAGCGAAATCGATGGTTTGTTGGGCTTCGAAAGGACATGGCAATGACCCGCAGTTTCGTTTTTACCAATCATAAGGGTGGCGTCGGCAAGTCAACTTCTGCCACCACGATCGCGTTCGGACTGGTGCATCTGCTTCGCCGCGCCAATGCCGTCAATCCGCGTGTTCTCCTCATTGACACGGACTCACAGGCACATGCAACGCTGGTCACGACGGGTCGCAAAGACTACGGCGTGAACGACAGTTTGTACACCGTCCTGATGGCGGATCGGCAGAATGCGCCGCAGGTGTTGAGCGGCTGCATCGTCACCAGCGAATGGGATACCGACCTCCATGTTCTCCCTGCTTCGCCGCTGCTCGAAGGTGCAGAACGGGAGTTGACAGGGGTTGCCGGTGCGCCGTACCGATTAGCCGATCCGTTGGGAAAAATCGCCAACCAGTACGCCGCAATCGTGATCGACACCCGCCCGTCCTTTTCGCTGATGACCGAAATGGGCTTGATCGCCGCGACGGATGCGATCATCCCGGTTGAGCCGCGCTATTTGGAGACGGTCGGGCTTGCCAGCGTGATGAACAAGATCAACGAAATCCGCGACGGCTGGCGGCATCCGAATCTACACGTCAGCGGCATCTTGGTCACGAAAATGGACTCGCGCGTACGCGGGCACAATCACCTGTTCAATGAACTGCAAGCACATCCGACGCTCGGCAAGCTGCTGCTCGGCGTGATCCCGGCGAATGAAGCGGTATCGTACGCGCATCGGCAGCATCAATGCATCTTCGCTTATGATCCGAAGTCGCCCGCGAGTATCGCCTATGCCAAGGTGATCGGCACGCTCGTGCGTGCGATGGCAGGTGCATGATGCCGAAAAACCAGACCACGCGCCTTGATGATCTGCTCGCCTCCGTTACACCGGATATGGTCGCAACAGGAGCGGCATTCTTGAGGGATGAAGGCTTGCGCGTCGAGCGCATCCTGCTCGACCTCCTCCGCCCTGATCCCGTACAGCCGCGACGCGTGCTGCCGGAGCGCATCCACTCCGAATTTCATCACCAACGGCTTACCCCTTCTCAAGCACTGCGTGAATTGGTGCAGATTGTGCAGATGGCAGCACGCCAAAAAGGACGACCGTTCCACAACGTGCTCGAACTGCTTCCGAATACTGAAACTGAAACCGAAGATGACGCGGCGGTTGTGCTGTCGCCGGAGGAAACTCTGCTCCGTGATTTGGTCAACCTTGCCGTGACCATTCGCGATGACGGACAGGTGAATCCGCTGACGGTCGTCGATATCTCGCAGGGTGCGACGCACATGTATCGGATTGAAACGGGCGAGCGCCGCTACTGGGCGACGTGGCTGCTGCGTGACTTCATCCCCGACTACAGCGGCGACAGCATGATCCCCTGCATCGTCGTCCCCGAAGCGAAATCCTCAGTGTTCCGGCAGGCGAAAGAGAACACCGCACGCTCCGGGTTAACAGCGGTGGCGATGGCGCGACAAGCGGCACTCTTGCTGCTCACTGTTCACGGCTACGAGATTCCAGCATACCCCGTTGGTCACGATTTCTACCGTCGCGCACTCGATCTCGATCTACGGAGCAAACGGGAATACACCGACGCGATTCTCAGCGCGATGGGTGGGATCGATAAACGCCGTTTGCACCAATACAAGTCACTGCTTCAGCTCTCTGATGAAGCGTTGGAACTGGCAGATCGATATCACCTTGAGGAGTACCGTTTACGCCCCGTTGTCTCCGTCCCCGCGGAGTATCACGCCGAAATCGTTCGACAAATTATCGATTTCAACTTGAGCGCAAAACAGGTTCAAGAACTGTGTGAAGCAGACGCCATCGATACGGAAACCGAGGATGAGATTGAGAAACTGCCGCGCGCTGCTGTGAAAATGGCACGTGCTGTGCAAGCAACCCATTCGACCTCTGCTCAAGATGTTGCTCGTGCCCTTCTTCAGCAAGAAGGCGACGCAGCAATTGCCCGAGCACGGTTGCAAGCTTTGCATAAACTATTGAACGAAGTGGAACGCTACTTAGGTGGCACTTAGGGATAAAAAGGTCTACGCGCGTAGACCTTTTTGGAAAGGTTTGAAGGTGATGGAACGCGCTCCGCCCTAACAAAGAAAAAGCCCACTGCGAAAGGGCATGTGGGCGACGGACTGTAATATCTGTGTGACCTCGACACTCACACTGTATCACAGCCTGTCACCCCGTGCAACTGAAGACTCAATTTCAACCGTGCTGCTTTAGCACAGGTTCTCTTCAACATTGCTTGGGAGCAGTTCTCATGAACCTCACCGAACACGATGCATATGCGCTAAGACGCGCCGTATCAATGCTGGATATTCCGACCGGATTAGTCCTCAGCCCGCTCGTCGAGTCGCTGCTCGCGGCGCTCGATTGGCGAAACGACCGCGCGCACTGGTCGATCCTTCAACAGATTTTGAGCCGCGATCCGGACCTGAGCGCGCAGGTCTTGCGTGTCAATCCCAACGCCTCTGCGCCGACTTCGAGCAAGTCATTAGAGGATGCCTATGTGCCGCCCCTGCCCAAAACAGCGCGGTTGACGGACAAACTGCGCGCGTCTGCTGAGACGGTCGGCGCATTTCACCGCGACTGCCTCACATGGTTGAGCCAGCGCTCGCCCATGACCCCGCGCATCTTCCTCGAATCGGGTCCGCTGTGGGCGGTCGGGTTGGCAGTCGCTCGACGCTGCGTGCTGCGCCTAGGTTTTGGGGACATCTACCCGAACCTCTACTACTTATGGGTCGCGCCAACCACCTACTACCACAAATCGACCGGACTGAACGCGATCACCGACATGGTGCGCGATACCATGCCGCATCTGCTTCTGCCCGCGACGACCTCCCCCGAAATGCTGGTCGCCAAGCTCGCCGGTGAAAAGCCCTCCAATTACGACAAACTGCTGCCGTTCGAGCAGCGGAATGAAGACCTTGCCGCACGCTTTGCCGGGCAGCGCGGCATCATCATCGATGAGGCAAGCAAGATGCTCATTCCGAAGAAATATATGGAAGGGCATACCGAGACGATGATGGAAATGTTCGATGCGCCCCGTCGTCTTGAGCGGGAGTTGAGAGGCGATGGCAAGCTCATCGTCTACAACCCAGCGCTGGCGATGATCGGAGCAACCACGCCCGCGCGGTTGGGACGCTACATTACCGACAGTGAGTGGGAGGACGGGCTGATGGCACGTTTCCTGTGCCTGACTCCCACCGAACGCGAGATCAAGTGCGTGCTGAACGGGTACAACCTTGACGCGCACGAGTTTCCACCCGATCTGAAAACGAGGTTGCTGCGCATCTATAACGGCTTCCCCATGCCGCCAGATACTTTCGCGCTCCATGATTCTGATGAGCCGATCAAGCATCCTGCCCTAAATGCGACGATGGATCAGGCAGTCTTCGATCTGTTCAATGCCTACTACGCCGCGCTGCACGATATGACCGATCCGCGCCGCAACCTTGATGACCGACTGCGTGGCAATTACGGACGCTTCTCGACGATGGCACTCAAACTGGCGCTGATTTTGGCGATCATGGATTGGGCGGATCAAGGAATGCAGCAGATGCCGCGCATCACGACGGCGCATTGGGCACGGGGACAGATGCTTGCTGAAGACTACCGTGCATCGGTGCATCGGCTGCTCGATGAACTCAGTATCGGTGTGGACGTGAAGAACGAGAAAAAAGTGCTGGACTTTATCGCGCGTCACGGGGAACGTCCCCCATCAGCGCGAGACATCCTGCGCGGAGCAGGCGTGAAGTCACGCAAAGAGGTCGATGCGACGTTAGCAGCATTGGTCGAAGACGGCGTGATTGAAATCGTCGAGCGGAAAACGGGCGGGCGGAGCGCCCGGGGTTACCGGGTCACGCACACGGAACTTTTGTCAGAACCGTCATGACGAAAGTTGAGCGAAGAAGAGACTTTCGTCGAGCGGGTCATGACGAAAGTTTCTCTCGTGCTGGGCGATGAACTGCGTGAAAAACGTTCTCTTCCCCCCAGTTTCTCCCGTGAGAATGAACTTTCGTCAGCGGCAGTGACGAATGACGAAAGTCGAAACTTCTGACTTTTGACATCTGGCAAAAGCACTGACGAAAGTGGAGGTGAGCACCATGATCGATGTTGAAAAGCTCAAAACCCAGCTCGACCTGCGCCAGCTCGTCGAGCGTGACCTCGGCAAACCGCGCTTTCGTGGACGCGACTACGCCGCGTTCAAGTGCCCGCTGCACGGCGAGCAGCATGGTTATTCGCTTGCCGTTTACGCCCATCATTGGCGCTGTTTCGGCAAGTGTCACATTGGCGGGGATGCGATCGCGTGGGTGCAGCACTATCACCGCTT
>JAPKMU010000041.1 GCA_026645745.1 Anaerolineae bacterium
TCTCGCGTGGGCGCGTACTGTTTCGATCATCTGCTTCCTGCTGAGTGTCGTCAACTATCGTGTGCTTGCGCTCCTGAACCAAAGCAAACGCGCAGCGTTTAGCCCTTATTATTTTGGCGGGAAAATGAATGATGACCCGCGTAAGAATGATCCCAAAGGGCGTACGTTTGACATGATCGCGGTTTTCGCGCAGATTGCCGCATTTGCTTTTCTAATCGCCACTGTATTTGTCACGTCAACATCCGAAACCGTATTCAGTGAAGGAACCGCAGCAGGTTTTACGTTTCCGATTACTTTAGCCCTGATCTCGCTCTCCATCCTGTGCCACATCATTGTTTTAGGGCGCGATTTTGGTTTTCGCAGCTTAAGCGAAGGTAGTTTGGTCGCGGTTGCGACCGATTTTATTTTCGGCACCTACGGTCTTTGGGGAACTATTCTTTCTGGTATCGCCATCAGTCTGACGTTCGATTCAAACAATTATGATTTCAATGCCCTGAATGGTGGACTCCTCATGATCGGCGTGATTGTCACGCTCGGCGGTATCGTGTTGGCATTGGCATCACTCTCTTACGATATCACTTTGAATGCGATTGCGTATGCGGGTGTTTATGCGAATTTCGTCAATGTCGTGTTTACCGTTCTCGGCGTCATTTTTATCATCACAGTAGCATCAGAGCCTTCGCCATTCACAAATTCGCTGAACCTCGCCGCCAATACCGCCGGAATCGGAATTGTGATCGCCGGTGCATTAAGCTCGAAATACAAATATGCCAGTGTTCCCTCCGGCGAATCAGCAAACGAATCCCGTCTGCGTATAGCGAGGCGGCGTTTCGAAAAGATCAAAATAGTGGTGTTAGGCATTCAGCTTCTCGGAATTGTGATGCTGATCGTGACCGATCTCGTGCGGCAGTATGACAGTGACGAGTATGAAGATGTTATCAAAGGGTTGGTGATTGCAACGGCGGTTGTCTTAGGAATTGCCGCACTATCGGAAATTGTGCGCCAGCTCTGGAAATTCTTCTTGATTAGACGCCTTAAGCGCCGACAGGATCGACTGGGGGTTGAATTGGAAATGCAAATCCCCCCAAGCCCCGAAACACCTAGCGGTTCTAGGCGAAACTCGATCATCATCAGTAGAGATGAAGATGAAGATGTGCCGCGGTTAGTAAGCGAAGATTCCAGCGAGCGCGTTGGTGTCGCTGAAAGACGCGAAAAACCGCGCCGCAAAAAGGAAAAGGAAAAGGAAGTGGAAATAGTAGAAGAAGAACCCGAAATACCACTCAAGACTAAGAAAGAAAGACAGCAAGAGAAAATAGAAGAGAAACCACAGTAAAATTATCAGTTAACCGGATTTATGAATAAGACGCAATGCCTTTCAAAGGAGGTGTCATGCTCCAAGATACCCCTATCGTAAAGGTAATTGCTGTGAATCTACTGGAAATATTCTGCGTAGTCGATGATTTCCGGCGCTGATCCGCGAGGCGAATAATCAGTTGTCAGGAAAGGACTGGTCGCGGGATACACCTTTCCACTGGGCTTATGTCAGGATATTGCAGCCATTCGGACTGCACTCGAAACCGCATGGAGCAATGGGCAAACCGAAGGACAGGTCAACCGCCTCAAGCTGATTAAGCGTCACATGTATGAAAGAGCGAAGTTCGACTTGCTTCGTCTTCGCGTCCGTCATCCTCCCTGACTTTACACGGTTTGCGGATGAGCCATTACAAGAGAAGAATTCACTTACTTTTGTTGTTACAATCGCACAGGTTTTCCCGTACGAATCGAGTCATATGCCGCTATTACGACTGCGACAGCGCGCAGCCCATCAACGCCGCTTGCGCCGCGTGATTCTTCACCACGAAGCGCCGCCGTGAAGTCTTCGAGCATGGCGCGATCGGCATTACTTCCCCATCCACTGAATGCCGCACGCCCCGCCGAATGCCGGTAAACAGTTAAGTTCTGCTGGAAAGCATTCATTGTCGCCAGCCCGCCTGAGCCGATAACATCCATCGCCAGTCCGCCCCATGTCGGGTAATACGGCGGCTTGCTCCATGAACAATCGATCGTGGCAATCGTGCCATCTGCCAGCTTAAGCGAAACAATGCCGCCTGTCTCCACGTCGGGTGCGACATTGGCATACAAAATGTGATTTGCTTCGGCGTAAACCTCCACCGGTTCGGTGTTCAGCATCCAGCGGAACATATCCGCGAGATGCACCGTATGATCAGCAATCGCGCCGCCGCCCGCCAGCACCGGATCGACAAACCATGCGCGGTGATGATGCGGACATTCGCCTTGATTCGTGCCGTTGATGGCATAAACCGTCCCCAAGCCGCCGTGCATGATCAAGTTGTGAATTTCCATCGCTGGGGCGTTAAAGCGCATCGGAAATGCGGTTTTGAGGACAACACCCGCTTGATCGCACACCTGTACGGCGCGTTCGGCGTCCCTGAGCGTGGTTGCAAGCGGTTTTTCGCACAGGATTCCCACCCGTGCCGCCGCTGCCAATTCGATCAATAGTAGATGGCGCGAATTTTCCGAGCAGATCACCACGCCGTCGATATTATCCGCCAACAGCGCTTGATAAGTCGGGTAAAAGTGCGTTTGATGCTGCCGTGCGAACGCTTCACCCCGCGTTTGATCCTCATCCGCAAAGCCGACAAATTCGACGCCGGGAAGGTCACGCAGCGCGCCGACATAGCCGTCCGCGTGGAGATGTGCCACGCTCAAGAGTCCTATACGAAGCATTACGACACCCTTCCAAGACAATCAACAAACGAAATACTTTTAGACCGCAGTCGTTACAGCGTCACCGGGCGACCGGTTTCCGCGCTTTCGATGGCGGCAAGCGCAATCCGCACCGCTTCTAATCCATCGCGTGCGGTCACGCGCGGCGTGGCTTCTGTCGTCAGTACATCGTAAAAATGGCGAATTTGCACCATATACGGATCATCTTCCGGCAGGAGCGGACTGCCCGGTACAGCAATTTCGGGCGAATCGCCCGCCGCTTTCTGATGAAGGAAAACATTCACCGGATTGGGACGACTTGCCGGATGTTCGATCAAGCCGTGACTTCCGGCGATCTCCAATGCGGTGCGGAACATCGGTTTCGGATATGCCCATCCTCCCTCGACGTGCGAGAGCGCGCCGTTCGCATGTCGCAGCGTGACCAGCGCGTAATCGCCGCTGTTATCGCGTCCGCCGGTGTGACGTGCAAATACGCGCGTGACATCACCGCCGATCCAACGCGCATAATCGAAGTCGTGGATCATCAAGTCGAGCATCATCCCACCGCTGAGGGCGTAATTATGAAACCAGCTTTCCGGCTTATCTGCCTGCGGCTTAAAACTGCACCGTGTCAAGCGGATTACTGCCGGATCGCCAATTTCGCCGCGCTCGACAATACCTTTCGCGGCGGCATATTCGGGAAAGAAGCGCACGACATGACCGACAAGCAGCTTAACACCTGTTTCCTCGCAAACGCTGACCATCTCGGCAGCATCTTGAACTGTGCGCGCCAGCGGTTTTTCACAAACGATATTTTTGCCCGCCCGCGCCGCCGCGATCACCTGATCGTGATGGAGGTGGGTCGGTGAACACACATCGATCACATCGCTCGTCGCAATCAGCGCTTCGAGCGAACTCAACTGCGTGAGTTCATAGCGCTGTGCCAGCGGGAGTGCGGTTGTTTCATCGAGCGAATAACACGCCGTCAATTCGACGGGAAGCCCCAATTCTGTCAGACGTGTCCATCTCGCTGCGTGGACGCCGCCCATAAACCCACTGCCAATTAAGCCGATTTTCAGCGTCAAAATTTCACCGCCCCACTGGTCAGCCCGCGAATCAACTGGCGCGAGAAGAGGATATACAAAATGATGATCGGGATCATCGCCAGACTCAGCGACGCGAGAACCGCGCCGTAATCGTTGACGAACTGCCCCATAAAGACCTGCGCGCCCAACGTGACCGTTTTGACATTTTCGGCAGGCGCGATGATGAGCGGAAACCACAGGTCATTCCATACGGGGATCATGTTGAAAACAAGGATCGTCGCCAGCGCGGGACGCACCAGCGGGAGGATCAGCCAATAAATCCGATATTCGCTTGCACCATCGACACGCGCTGCGTCTTTCAAGTCACGCGGGACATCGCGCATAAACTGGGATGCGACGAAGATCGTGAGCGGCAGCCCTTGAGCGGTATAAACAAGGATCAAGCCTGCCAGCGTATTGGTCAATCCGAGCGAAACGAGCATCCGTAATAAGCTGACCGTCCCCAAGCGGATCGGGATCATGATCCCGATGCTGAGATACAGACCAAGCAGGGTATTTCCCCGGAAGCGATACTCCGAAAGCGCGAACGATGCCATCGACCCGATGATGAAGATCAGCAGCAGCGTTACGACGGTGACGATCAAGCTGTTGACGAAATACGACGGGAAGGCGGCACGGTTGAACACGGTATCGTATCCGACCGTGCTGAACGTCTCCGGCGTGGGCAGGGCATAGGGATTGCGGAAGATCGCCTGACGGCTTTTGAATGAATTGATCAGCACCAGCACGATCGGGTAGATCGTCAAAACGCTGTAGGCGAGCAAAATACCGTGCAGCAGCAAAAATTGGAGTGTGCGGTTGATCGATCCAATGCGTGTGTGGGCAGAAATTGTGGTCATGGTTTAATACTCTACCCGTGTAAGACGGCGCTGGAAGCCGACTAAGTAGACCAGCACACCCGTCAGGATGATCAAGAACATCACACCCGCGATCGTCGCGCCCATCGTCGGGTTGCCCGCTTGTAATTGGAAGCCGAAGAATGTCCGGTAGAAGAACGTGCCGAGAATATCCGTTGCGAAGTTGGGACCCGCCAAGCCGCCTTGTACCGTGTAGATCAAATCGAAGGCGTTGAAATTGCCGACGAATGTCAAGATTGTGACGATGCCGACAGTGGGCAGGATGAGCGGGAACTTGATATACCAGAACACACCCCACGCGGTCGCGCCATCCACCCGCGCCGCTTCGATCAACTCATCGCTGATGCCGATCAATGCCGCGCTGAACAGCATCATCGGGATGCCGATAAACTGCCACACGCTGACGAGTGAGAGCGTGATCAAGGCGGTTTCCGGCTTGCCGAGCCACGGCTGAATCAGATCGCCTAAGCCAATGGTTCTAAAGAAATCATCTGCGATGCCCCACAGCGGACTTAAAATGATGTTTCCCCAGATGAAGCCGACCAGCACAAACGAAAGCATAGTCGGTAAAAACAGCGCCGTGCGGAAAACCCCGCGCCAGCGCGTAAGCTGTGAAGTGAGCAGAGTCGCCAGCAGCAGCCCAACCGGGTTTTGCACCAGCATATGCACCGCAAAGAAAATAAAGTTGTTTTTGACTGCGCCTTGTAAGCGAGGGGCATAATTGGGGTCGGTGAACAGGGTTTCGTAATTCTTGAACCCGACAAACTCTTCAACCTGCGGGTTTTCCGCTGAAGGTGCGTACAGACTCAAACGTAGCGAGTCGATCAGCGGGTAGATCATGAACACCGTGTAGATGATCACCGCCGGCGCAAGAAAAACGATGATATGGGTCGGAAAACGTTTTCGGGTCATCTTTGCCCTGTGGTGTTAACTGTTTTCAATTGAAAAAAGGTTTAACTTGGTCATCTAAAAAGGTTCTTTTACCGATTCAACCGGGGCGGCTCATGACGAGCCGCCCCTACTTAAATTATGGATTGCTTACATCCCGGCGGGCGTGTACCACGAATCAAGACCTGCCTGAAGTTCGTCCGCGCCTGCCTGCGGCGTGAGTTCGCCGTTCAGGATTTGCGCGCTGACGCGCCACAGTTCGTTCTCAAGGTTCGGCGTACCGCGTGAGAGAATCTGATAGGAGTTGCGGATCGTGCTTTCGCACTCGCCACGCCAGCTCAGGAATTCATTCGCCAGCGGGTCATCGAGTGTCACTTCGGCATCCGAGAGCGGGAAGAAGCCGGGGAGGGCATTCGCATACAAGCCTGCAAATTCAGCCGAGGCGACCCACGAAAGGAATGTTTCGGCGGCGGCGCGGCGATCACCTTCGAGCGCTGCGTTCATGCCAATGGCGATGTCGGTGTGGTCGCTGATGTAGCAGGTATCCGCGCCTTCAGGGACGGGCGGCGGGAAGATACCGAGTTCAAAGTCGGAGTTCGCTTCAAAGCCGCTGATTTCCCATGAGCCGGTCGGGTAGATCGCGCCCAAGCCGAGGGTGAATGCGCTCTGTGCGTCCGGGTAGCTGAGTGCCTGATAGCCATCGATCAGGTAAGGCTGCCAGCGGGCAAGCGCTTCGAGCGCGGCAAGTGATCCGCCTTCGTTGAGTTTTTCCGTGCCAGCGATCAAGCCGAGGCGACCTTCTTCACCAGTAGTTCGGTCCGATGTTCTGGTAACCCATCGTCGCCGCTTCCCACTGGTCAGCCGTGCCCATCACGAGCGGGGCATACGTGCCATCAGCGGCGATTGCATCCAACACGGCGTAGAATTCTGCTTCGGTCGTCGGTTCTTCCAAACCGAGCGCCGCGAAAGCATCCGCATTATAGAAGAAGCCGTGAATGACCGACGCCATCGGGACGCAGAACACGTCTGAGCCGTCATCGGTGATCCATGCGCTCTTGGCGACATCACTGAAGTTTTCCATGCCGGGAAGGTCATTGAGCGACGCCAGATAGCCCGCTTGGAACAGCGTCAGCGAAGCATCGAACGGACGGCAGGTGATCAGGTCGCCAGCCGTACCGGCTTCAAGGCGGCTGTTCAGGATACCGTTGTAATCGGCGGGGGGCGATGGCGCAAACACAACTTCGATGTCCGGGTATTGGGCATTAAACGCCGGAATGATGATATCCTGCCAAATGGTGAGGTCATCATTACGCCAGCTCTCGATGACGAGCTGGATGCCATCCTGCGCTGCAAGTGGGGCGATCCCCAAAACAGAAACAATCCCTAACACGAACAAAACAAAGAACAATTTCTTCATTGTAATCCTCCGATTAAGAGAAATCCTTCCTCTATTTAATATAACGCAAAGGCAGCACTCCGCAACACAACATCAGACCACGTCCTATACCATGGGTATATAAAACAAAATCCCCGGCTGACAGTGCGGGGATGCCGGGTCACGCTTGGGTGAGCCGTATGAGACTGTGAAGGGGGCTGACCTGCTTTATCGTCTCACTTGCACAACAGACGTATCCAAATAAACTTGAGGGGTACCCTTGTCCCAAACTCTCGTAAACCTTATCACTTCGACACTTGTGAGGTCGCATAGATTCATGATTCGCATCAAGTCTGCCAGATTTATCGTAGTTCTGATGTGTCTATTGACCGGTTTTGTTGCCAGCTCATCCCAACCTGTACAAGCCGCCGTTTCACAGATTGTTTTATCCAATTTGCCACAGGTTGGATTTAGTAGCTCGTACAACTCGAGTTTTTTCGATGTTGGAACTCGGTTTTCCGTTCCAGCAGGGGATAATTACACACTCAACAGTGTGAGTGTACAGTTGAACGGGGTTTCGGCATCATTTCAAGCGTATCTATATGAAACGCCCGGAGCGCTGCCCGGCACACTCGTTTCCCAAATTGGTGGAACGGTCGCGGTTAACGCCACCGGTGCTGGCGCAGTCACCCCCTTTATCGCGAATGTTCCCATCACCTTACAGGCAAATCATACCTACATGATTCTGCTCACGGGAACAGGCAATTATGGTCTGACGGTAAACCTCCCAACAGGCATATTCACCTTTCAATCTGGCGTACTTCACGACACCTTCACCTCGGCTTGGAACAGTATACCCGCCCTTTCGCTTGCGCTTTCTATCGAAGCGACACCTCAACTGGCTCCTACTGCCAGCTTTTCCGCCACACCAACTGATCTTTCGGTTGTTTTCACGGATACCAGCACGGAGTCTCCGACTGGTTGGTCATGGACGTTTGGGGATGGTGGGAATAGCTCGATTCAGAACCCAACGCACGTCTACGCGACCGATGGGCTTTATAATGTCTGCCTCACCGCATCCAATATGTATGGCGACAGCAGTCCGGTTTGCCAAAATGTGACCGTCTCGAACGGCGCTCCAACCGTAACGATTAACCAAGCAGGCACACAAGCGGATCCAACCTCCTCCAGCCCTATCGTTTTTGAGGTACAGTTCAGCGAGTCGGTAAACGGTTTTGACTCGATGGACATCGCACTCAGCGGGAGTGCGGGCGGTGTATGGAACGTCGGTGTTAGTGGAAGCGGCAGTACCTATCAAGTAGAGATCAGTGGAATGACGACGGCAGGCAGCGTGAGCGTTAGCATTCCGGCAGGAGCAGCACAGGATATTTATGGGGCGAACAGCCTCGCGTCCACGAGCATTGATAATACGGTGACGTTCGATGTGCTAGGTATTCCGTCAGGCAGCGTACCGCCTACGCTGCTGCCGCCGCCGCCCACACCGCTGTGCAGTGCCTTTAACTTTGATGAAAATGGTGTACTGCGTGCCAGTCTGTCCGATGCATTTGGCTACGCGGTCAACTGTCGTGTGCTGTACCAGAATGGAATGTCGACTCAATGGCTGGGGAATAGTCTCTACAGTGAAGGCAACCTCGGCGTGCTAGGTTTTACTGAACTCGGCATTCTTCAGGCAGTCGACATCTTCAGCCCATCGGGGATGACGTACTTTTCAGGCGGGGGTGTTTTCTGCCTACGCGGCGAAGGAACTCTGATCTGGCTGTCCGCGAACCAGTCCCCACGCCATGCCGAGATCATCGGCAGCTACACAGTACCAGAATTCCCCGGTTTTACGTGTAGTACCTTGTTTGAACCGGGAACGCTTGTGCTCGTACAGCGCAACCCAATTACCCCCTAAGAACATTTCCTCTTCGATCAGCGCCTGCCCGTTAAACGGTGGGCGCTGTCGGTACTGCTGAGATAAACCGTTGAGAATGTCCACACGGATCGATAGGATAAAGCCCTTCATTGGCTAAAGTACGGTTCGCCCTCGTCCATGATGTGAAACTTCGCCTAGCTCCCGACTGCACTCTCCTGTTCCTCAGGTCGTTTGACCTCCACGTCTGAGAGCGTCCTCCGCTCAGTCGAATGTGCCCGTCAAAACGGCTGCTTTCACCCCGTTGCGGCGGTTTGCCTTCGGCTGACCGCCTCGAATAGCGGTACTTGGTGGCGTACCCCAACGGTTCCCGTATCCTGTGCCTATCTCTACTAGAGCCGTTCTCTCTAGTCACAATACGACCTCAAGCTGCTGCAAAAGCAGTTCAAAGGCAGCATCTAAAGCAAGCGCTTTTCCTTCCTCCAGTGCGTCGGCTTCAAGTAACTTGAATACAGCCGTATCGAACCAAATCGCGTCGATGTGATCGAGGTAAGCTGTCAATATCCCTGCCCACAACCCAGCCTGTCTCAAATCCCCTAATGCCTGCCAGAGGATCACCGCCGCACTGAACACCTTAACGATAAAAGGGGGTGTTCCAAGCTGGCGCGCACAATCGAGCAGTTCACGCAAACGCCGACCCGCACTTTCGGTTTCTTGGCGCGCCACTTGAACCACTACCACCCCCAATAGAACCTCACAGCGGCGAAACAGAATCTGTTTTTCGGTTGCGATTTCGAGCGCTTCTTCAAGGTGCGCAGATGCTTGGTCAAGATCATGCTGTCGGTAATTCACCTGTGCCCATCCATACAGCGCGTTGATAACGCTTGAGGGTGCGAGCAGATCACGCTGCTTGAGGGCTTCGGCGTAATACGCACACGACTCGTCAAGTTTGTTCAGCCATTTTTTGGCGTGTGCCAGCGCGACGAGCGCCGCCGGGATGAAGTGAACATAGCTGATCCGTTGACCGATGGAGACTGCTTGCTGTGCGTGGGATTCGGCGGCGCGGTAATCATGTAGGGAATTATATATGCCGCTGATCGAAAGATGCGCAACCGCAATCATCCCGTCGCGCTTCAGCTTGAGTGCGTAATCCAGCAGTCTTAAATGCCGCTCTAGGGAGGAGCGATAATCTCCGCGCTGGAGCGCGATACGCCCCAGTCCTTGCCAAGCAGATGCCAATTCTTCATCGGCTGAAAGCGGTTCAAGGACTTGGAGGCTTCTCAGAAAGAGCGGTTCGGCGGTGTCGAACGCACCCTCGAATTCGTATTTGCGAGCGCTGATGAGCCATGCCCGACCGAGACTGAGATCGTCCTCAGCGTTGTAGGCGCGTTCAAGAAGCCGCTCAAGGGAGGGGGCGATCTCCCTATATGATTCCATGTTAGCGTATATCAGGCACACAAAATACAGCAGGCTGAGTTCCGCTTCTTTATCCTCGAAGTGAATCGCCGCCTGAAGCCCCTGCTGCATCCACGCGAGCAATTCTGATGGCAAAATGCGCACGCGTAGAAAACTGGACGTCGCCAGCGGAAACGCGATACATAGATCGGCTTTTTCACGCTCTGCTGCTGACCATGAAGCTGACCACGCCTGACACCGCTTGATTTGTACCCAATCCTGCATGACTTGGTTAATCAATGCGATTCGATTTCGCTGATCCAGTGTGGCGAGCTTTTCTGCCTGCCGGAGCTTTTCCAGATAGTGTCGTGCTAATCGATAATGGGCATCCCAGATCATGGTTTGGGTTATCATCAGAACCCCAGACTTCTATATCAAGCCTTGAGCAGTGTGTTTGCGTGAAGCATCAACAAAGCATGCATTTGAAAACGTCCACTCCCTACCGGTTCAAGCAGTCCACGATCAACCAGCTTTCGGGCTGTAGGTCGCGGGTCTGGCACGTTCCATGCTGCCTTCAGCGCGGCAAGATCGAATGTTGCCGGTTTTGGCACGAACAGGCTGAGTAGGGCAAAGCGTGTGCGCGCTTCGGGATCAAGCGCATCCGTGCTCCGCTTTAACAGAGCGGCGACGGTCGGCGACGTGTCGCCGATCATGTCTCCCGGCGGTTGTGCCATCAACAGCGCCGCCCCTAAATGGAGTTCCGTGATGAGATCGCGTACTCCCCATCCTAGACGGGCTTCATTTTGAAGCAGCCGCCCTGCCACATGGATCGCCAGCGGCAGCCCCTCCAAACGCTGCACAAGGATGAGCGCATCTTCAGGGTGTTCTGCAACGGTTTCAGGAGTCAGTTTGTTGAGCAGTTCCAGCGCTGCGGATTCGACGAGGATAGGCAGACGATAAATATCAGCGGCTGTTGGCGCGATCGCGCCCGCCACGTCATTAAACCGTGTGGTGATGATCATGGCGCAGGCATGCCCGCCGACGCGGAACGCCGCCGCTTGCTCCGCTGTCCAGATGTCATCAACGATGAGCAGCATCTGTTTTTCGCGTAGTGCGGTTGTGATCTGGGCGCTGAGTTCCTCAATGTTGCGGACGCGCCCCGTATCTGCGATTTTAAGCGCATCCGCCCATATTCTGATCTCACGGTTGATGTCCGCGTTTGCGCCAATTGATGTCCATAGGATGCCGTCAGGAAATCGTTGGGCGATCTCGCTGTCATGCGCTAACGCGGCGACGGTTGTGCTTTTGCCCACCCCGGGCCAGCCTTGTATCACGGTAAGCGGGCGCATTTCCGAGCCGTTGATCCCTATTCTTCGCTTAATCTCTTGAATGGCGGTTTCGCGCCCGATCACGAGCGACGGTAGGGGCGGCATCATCCCTAAAGGCGGTGATGTGACCGATTCGTGTGCGCCGGGAAGCCGGTGATTGTTCATGACCGCTTCGTAAAGCTGTGTTGTTTCCGGTTCCGGCGGGGTCGCCAACTCAGTATGCAGCAGTTCCACGCATGATTTATATTGACGGACAGCCTCTGATCGCTGTCCTGCTGATGCGTACAACCGGATCAACTGCCGGTGAGCCGGTTCGTGCAGCACATCCACCGCGAGCCACTGCTGCGCATATCGAATTGCTTGATCAATTTGCTGAATGTCCGCGTAATAGATGGATAACTGCCGCAGGACGCCGCCGTATTCTCGTCGCAGCCATTCCTGCTGTGCCAACTGCCAAGCATCGTACTCGGCACTGCCGTCGATATGAAATCCCGCTAAAAAATCTCCCCGGTAAAGTGCTGCCGCTTGTTTGAACAGTTCCGCACATTGGTCACAGACGGCATTTGTTTCATGGTCATGCGTGCGGCTTTGCGCAAGCAAATCCGTAAACTCTATCACGTCCACCCGGACTGCTTCTGGCTTAAGTGCCAGAAGTGATCGATCTGCTTGTATCCACTCAACCGAAATCGGGGTTGTCAGCGCACGCAAGGTTGTTCGCAGAGACGAACGGGCATGTTCTTCGTCCTGATCCGCCCATAACAATTCAGCGGCGACATCGCGGCTTTGGGGCTGATCATGAAGCGCGAGAAATGCCACCAATGCGAGCGCCTTACGACGCTCGATTTTGATCACTTGTTCGTGATACTCAATACTCGGCATACCGAACAGAAAAATCCGTACGTCGCTCATCCCTCAAGATCTCTCTGTCACACTTTTGTCGCGATGCTGTTTCGGGCAGTTTTTATACTACCACAAATGAAAATCGTAAACCGTTCGCTGATCGCAATCTTATGAAATGCAAGACGAGTCAGGAGTTAATCAAATGAACCTGCGACAGCCATGGGAGGACACCTATTCATTATTGACGGGCGCACGCATCAAGCGCACATGCAGACCGGGGGAGCAGTTTGAGGGACTCGCACACCAGCGTGAGTCGATCCCATTGCGGAGATTTCTTCAACGACCGCTCAGGCGGTTCTTCCTGCTTATCTATGTCACGTTTCGCTAAACACACTTGCCCAAAAACAGTAGAACGAAAAGTGTAGGATGGTTCGATCTCTTTTCCTGATGTTGGCGGCAGCCCTTCTGATTTTGATACTCAATCTGTCTGTGTCTGCTCAGATTGATTTCTTTGCAATTGCCTATGGAGCAACAGTGTCTGATGGCGTACCCGTGTTGGGCGCAGGTAATCTCGAAAACGGAGGCGCGCAAGATGTGTACACATTTGCGGGTAGTTTGGGGGATGTCGTCATTCTCGATGCGGTAAGCGGATATGCCGGGGATTTTCGCTGGTCAGTGACCGCCCCAGACGGCAGTGAGTTGTTCAATGGGCTTTATGTCGATCTTCAGGGGACGCTTTCCTTGAATGGGATATACACAATCACGGTTTACGGTGCCAGCGCAGCATTCACCGGAACCTATTCATTCCGCTTACTTCTTGCTCCTCCACCACAAATCTTCTCGGTGACCATTGGCGATACGATAGCAGAGAGTATTCCAGCTTCGGGTGCAGGAAATCTGGAGGTTGTCGGCAGCTTGGACTTGTATCACTTTGATGGCACTGCGGGAGAAGAGGTGCTTTTCGATGTGATTTCAGGCAGCTCTGGGACTTTTCGATGGAAATTGGAAGCGCCTGACGGCACAAGCCTGTTCAATGCTGCATATCTTGACCGACAGGTCACACTATCACAAACGGGAACCTATACGCTGACGGTTTACGGGTATGTGTATACGAGTTTCGGCGTGTACAGTTTTCGATTGGCTCAAGTCGCTGCGCCTCAACAGTTCACAATCGCCATCGGCGATACGGTGTCCGACGGGATTCCGGCGGCAGGGGCGGGAAATCTGGAAGCGGCAGGCAGCACGGACATTTATCGTTTTGACGCTGCTGCCGGACAGGAGATTGTTCTTGATGCCCTGATCGGCAGTGCAGGAACATTTCTGTGGAAGCTGGATGCTCCCGACGGTACAGAACTGTTTGACGACTTGTATATCGATCATCAGCTTATTCTGCCTCAAACGGGAACCTATACGCTTACAGTACGCGGGTATGCATTGACGAGCGTAGGCGTATACAGTTTTCAATTGATTCAAGTCTCTGCCCCTCACGACTTCACAATCGCCATCGGCGACACAGTATCAAACGGTGTTCCGGCGGCAGGTGCGGGAAATCTGGAAACGGCAGGCAGTATGGACTTCTATCGTTTTGATGCTGCTGCCGGACAGGAGATTATCCTCGATACCCTAATCGGGGATGCGGGGATGTTTTTGTGGAAGTTGGACGCTCCTGATGGCACAGAACTCTTTGATGACTTGTATACGGATCATCAGGTGATTCTACCCCAAACGGGAACTTATACGCTCACGGTGCGCGGGTATTCATATACCAGCGTCGGTGTGTACGCTTTCCGCTTGTTTGAAGTGCCTACCCCTCAACATTTCATGATTAGCATTGGCGATACGGTGTCACTCGATCTTCCATCGCCGGGCGCAGGTCATCTAGAGTCGCGGGGTGCGGTGGATATTTACACCTTCGATGCCACAGCAGGTCAAGACGTCTTGTTTGAAGTGCTCTTAACGACCGCCACACTGGGCTGGCGGCTGCAAGCACCCGATTCGACTCCGCTTTTCGACCAGATTTACGAGGATACGCAGCTCTCAATGCCTCAAACTGGCGCGTATACGCTCACCGTTTACGGGATTGGAACACAGGGGATCTATACATTCGCGCTGGTGCCAGCGCCCTCAACTGCTACGCCGACCCCAACCTCAACCGGGACTGCAACGGCAACGCACACGCCAACCGCGACAGCGAGTGCGACGGAGACTCCCACAGCAACGGTTACGCCGACCGCGACAGCGAGCGCAACGCACACGCCGACTGCAACTGCGACGATAACGGAAACCGCCACCGCAAGTGCGACGGCAACGGAGACCCCCGCAGCAACGGTTACGCCGACCGCGACGGCGAGCGCAACGTACACGCCGAACGCAACTGCGACGACAACGGAAACCGCCACCGCAACGGAGACGGCTACAGCAACGCATACGCCGAACGCAACAGCGACGGGGACGGATATGGCGACGATGACACCCACCGCGACGACATCCGAAACGGCGACTGCTCAAATGACCAGCACACCTGCCGCATCGACACCCACCCCGACGTACACGCTCACATCCTCTATACTGCCGCCGCCACCCGTGCCTCTCTGTGTTGGTGCAAACTTCGATGTGCAAGGCGCGGTGCGTGTCAGTTTACCGGATGCGCTGCGTCATGCGATTCACTGCGGGGTGCTGTACCAGAACGGGCAAGCGGTCACATGGGAGGGGCAAACACTCTACAGCGAAGCGACTCTGGGTACAGCGGGTTTGCTTGATCTAGGCGTGCAGCAGGCGGTCGAGATCTTCAGCCCATCGGGGGTCACGTACTTTGAGGGCGGCGGAGTCTTCTGCTTACGCGGTGAAGGCACGCTGATTTGGTTGGCAGCAAGCGGCGCGCCCCGCCGTGCGGAGATCATCGGGTCGTATGCTGTGCCGGAATTTCCGGGATTCACCTGTACGACATTGTTTGAGCCGGGGACGCTTATCTTGGTGACTACAAACCTGCTAAATTAGCAGTCAGTCTCGGTAAACGAAATTTACCGCCTCAGCCGACAAGGCGGGGCGGTACCATTGTTATGCCTAGTGTGAGGGGAAGCATGCCGAAAACTAGGCAATTCTACTTGTTCCCACTCCCTGAATTTCCCCTCAACAGGCGCATGGATCGTGAAGCGCTGAAACAGATGATCACCGACCTGCACGCCGAAGGGTGGAGTCTGCGGCAGATACTTAACCTTTGATCGCGCCGGAAGTCATTCCCGATACGATCTGCCGCTGGAAGAACAGGAACATGATCAGCGGCGGGATGGTGATCACCAGCACATTGGCAAACAACAGATTCCACTGTGAGGTGAACTGGCTGATATAGCTGTACATCGTCAACTGAACGGTGACATTTTCAGCACCGGGGAGGAAGTACAGCGCGCCGGTAAAGTCGTTGTAAATCCCCACCGATGACACGACGATCACGGTGATGATCGCCGGACGGAGCAGCGGCAGGATCACGCGGAAAAAGACCTGCATCGGCGATGCGCCGTCGATAATCGCGGCTTCATCGATTTCACGCGGAATGCTCGCCATAAATGCCCGTAACGTGATGGTCGCAAACGGGAGCGTATACGCGACCTGCACAAAGATCAGTCCGAACAGCGTGCGGTACAGCCCGATCTTTTGCAGTACAAAGATCGTGGGGACGACCGCCGGAGGGATGATCAGTCCCGCCAAAATGATCGAACTGGCAAGCACCGCCGTGCGATCCTGCCGCCGCTGCATCACGTAGGCGACCGCCGCCGAAAACAGCACCACCAGCGTAATCGAGGTGACGGTGATAAAGATGCTGTTGCGCATCGCTAAGAACATGCGCCCGTTGCCGAATTCCAGCACCGTTTGCACATTCTGCATCAATTGAAATTCAGTCGGCATCGAGAACTGAAACTGCGCCGCTTCCGGTCCCGTTTTGGCAGCCATGAGAAAGATGAAGATGAACGGCACGACAAACACCACGCCGATCACGACCAGCGCCAGCGCATCAAGTCCAAAATTCGTGAGGAGTTTGCGAATCGTTGTCATAGTTCTTCAAGCTCCCGGCGGTTGAAGAACCGCATCAGCGGGTACACGATGATCGTGACGAGGATGAACAGGATCACATTCCCGGCGGTCGAAAGTCCGTAAAAGCCCGCCTGATACTGTTTGTAAATCACGGAAGTCAGCACATCCGACGCGAAACCCGGTCCGCCCCGTGTCATCGTCCAGATTAAATCGAACGAGCGCAGCCCGCCAATGAATGAAAGCAGAATCACCGTGAATGCCGCATTGCGCGACAGCGGAAGGATCACATAACGGAACTTGACCCACTCGCCGCCTTCGAGCCTTGCCGCTTCAAAGTAATCGTTGGGGATCGAAAGAATCCCGGCGATGAACAGCACCGTTGCGATGCCCAAGCCTTTCCACACATCGACCAGCGCTACCGAAAATAGCGCCAGACTGGGATTGCCAATCCAATCCGGTCCATCAATGCTAAATACTTGCAGCACCGTGTTGATCAACCCTGTGGTCGGCTGCATCAGCACGCTGAACGTGATCCCCACCGCAATGGTACTGACCAGCACGGGAAAAAAGACCAGCCCACGCAGCAGGGATTTTAGATGCAGCCGCGAGGTGAGTAAAAGCGCCAGCGGCAGCGAAATAATCACTTTTAAGCCGCTGGTCATGACGGCATAAATAGCCGTGTTGCGTAAACCGGCGGTGAGCTGCGGGTCTTGAAAAAAACGCTCGTAATTGTCAAATCCAATAAAGGTTGCATCAAAAAGCGTCCAGCGCGTTAGGCTGAAGTAGAACGCCATCAGCGTGGGTGCAAGAAAAAAGATTGCGAACACGATCCCTGCCGGAATATAAAACCAGTGGGGATACGTTCTCAAAATGGTTTTTGGTCGGGGGTCGCGCTTCATAAGACCTCTGGAAGTGCAGGCACTAAAATTGTACGGCGTGTAAGGGGCGGCTCGTGAGCCGCCCCTACACTGACTGCAAATTTCTACGGATTACCAGCCGGGCAAGCCGAGCTGCTGCGCCTGACGTTCAACATCAAGGTCATAGTTGGCGGCGGCTTCATCGGCGGTCATTTGACCCGTTGCCACTGCGACGCAAAGCTGTTCGAGGTTCGGTCCCTTGATCGGGGAGACGAATTCGAGCGCGGGATACGACATGCCGCTGTCGATGTAGGCGGCAAGATCGTTCACGGCAGGCAGCACGGTATCGGGCAGTGTCGAACCGACGATCAGATACGGACCATTCGGTGCAACACGGGCATTGATCGCATCGACGCCTTCCACCGAGGCGATGAAACCGAGGAACGCCAGCGCGGCATCGAGTTTTGCGCCGGTCGTGGTTACAGGAATGTACGTGCCTGCGGGCATCCAGATCGTCGCGCCGTTCGCTTCGGGATCGTTACCGGGCTGCGCGAAGAAGCCAATGTCATTGATTTGATCGGGGAAGTTCGTCGCAATCGTCGAAAGCGCGAAGGTCAGCATCGGGTAATGGGCAACTTCGCCGCTCGCCAGCAGCGCCAGACCGGGTTCAAAGCGCGTAGTTGCATAATCCGGCTGCCACCAGCCTTGTTCATAACCCTGCTGGAGATACTGGAAACCTGCCATCGCTGCTGGGGTATCGGCATACTTGGCTTCATTGGCGGTGTAAGCATCTGCGAAACCGGGGACTGCCTGTTCGACATTATAGTAATCGCCCAGCACGAACAACTGCGCCGTCCACGTGTCACCAAACGTCGCCAGCACGGGCGGAATGCCCGCTTCGAGCAGTGCGGCGTTGTTCGCGGCAAATTCTTCCCACGTCGTCGGCACGCTTAAACCGAGTTCTTCGTACACGCGCTTGTTGTAGAGGATGCCGCCGCCCATCGCGGTGCCCGTCGGAACGCCGTAAATGCCATCGCCTTGAGAAACGGTTGGCAGGAACGATTCGATGATGTTCGGGATGAACGGCTGACCCGACAGATCAACCAGCGTTTGCGCCGGGTTAAGTGCCTGAAGCAGTGAACCGGAGTTGTAGAAGAAAATATCGGTCATGTCGCCGGTTGCAAGGCGCGTCTTGACGATGTTATCGCCTTCGGTACCGCCGGGGCGGCTTTCGATGGTAATGGTGATGTTCGGGTTCTGCGCCATGAACGCATCGACCAGCGCCTGCGCCATGTCCTGACTATTTTGGCTTTCGTCTACCAGATAAGTCAGCGACACCGATTCTTGTGCGGCTGCTGCTGAGACGCTCAGCACCATTAAAAGGACTACAAAAAGAACCAGCCGTTTCATTCGTAAATCTCCTAGCACATAGGTTAACAAACAGCCCAAAAGCCCCCCTCAGCGGTTGGACTTCTGTTCACAAAGTTTTCGCTGCTGCTCACGGCGCGCGTCCGGTCGACTCGCGGATGTGAAGCTGCCATCCGCTCGTGATGATTTCTCGCGGGCGATCGGGTTCGGCAAGGCGTTTGAGCAGCAGGCGTACCGCATCATGTCCCCCCTGTTTCGGATTCCCGTCAACCGTCGTTAAGCGCGGCACGCTGTAGGACGCGAACGGAATATTGTCAAACCCGGCGATCGACACGTCGTCAGGGACGCGCAGTCCCAGATCAGCGGCAGCGCGAATCGCCGCCATGCCAAGCAGGTCGTTGATCGTGATCAGCGCGGTTGGGCGATCAGGACGACTGAGGAGATCGATCGCGGCGCGGTGTCCATCCTCCATGCGTTCTCCGCACTGAAGGATCAGCGAGTCATCATAAGGAAGTCCGGCATTTTGCAGCGCTTCACGGTAAGCGGTCAGGCGATCGCTCCCTTGTGTTTCGACGGAGACGCCGAACACGAACCCGATCCGCTGATGCCCTAGTTCGAGCAGGTGCGCCATGAGGGCGTGCATTCCTTCGCCGTAGCCCTGATGCACAAAATCAAATTCGGAGTCCCGCGCCGTCATTTCGACGATGGGATGGGGGGATTTGCGAAGCTGACTGATAACCGAGTCAGAGAATTCTTTAAAGCTCATCAGCAGGATCAAGCCATCGACGCGCTGTTCGGCAAGCTCGCGCATACTTTGTGTCTGTTGTTCCGGGGTCATGACGCTGTGTGAAAGCAGCACATTATAGCCGCACGACTCCGCTTCGGAGGTGATCCCAAGCAGAATTTGCCAGAAAAACGGATTTTCATACATCGGCATAAGCACGCCGATCGTTTTGGTTTCGCCGCTGCGGAGCGCTTGCGCACGGGCATCGACTTCATAACCAAGCTGCGCGATCGCGTCGAGCACGCGCTGGCGTGTTTCTTGCGAGATCGGAATACGTTGATCAGTCTGGTCATTTAAGACATAGGAGACTGTCGCGCGGGATACGCCAGCGATACGGGCAACATCTGTTTGGGTTGGGCGCTTCATAAAAAGTCCAAAATCACCAATAAAACAATCAAATCAACATTTGACACGACTCACCTTACTCGTGTAAATTGAGCATATAGAGCCATTCCGAATTTGTCAAGTGGGTTGGAATCACCTTAAATTAGCCCACGCACCGTTATTTACTCAAGGAATGCGGTATATGACCGATACAAAGATCACGCATCTCATTTGCGAATATCGCAGTAATCCCCTCGGCATTGATGTGCAGCAGCCTCGCTTAGGATGGCAGATGCACACCGATCGTCTGGGCGCACGGCAGACCGCTTATCAAATTCGTGCCGCCACCACGGTTGAAGCACTCGATCACGCGGATGTGTGGGACAGCGGCAGAATCGAAAGCGATCAATCGGTGCATGTGCCATATGGCGGATCGCCGCTGCACTCCCGCCAGCGCGTGTACTGGCATGTCACCGTATGGGATGAAACCGGCGCAGCGGTCACCAGCGATCCCGCGTGGTTTGAGATGGGGCTGCTCCAAGCCAGTGATTGGCGCTCCCAATGGATCGGCGCGGCGTTTTCCGGCGGCGCGCGCAGCACGTTTCCCGTGCCGTATCTGCGAAAAGCTTTCACGCTCCCGGCGGAGGTCGTCTCAGCGCGGCTGTATGTGACTGCGTTAGGCGTGTTCGAGTGTTCGATCAACGGGCAAATAGTGGGTGACGATGTATTCGCGCCGGGATGGACAGATGCGCGTAAACGGGTGCAGTACCTCACCTATGATGTGACTGCTCTGCTTCAAGCGGGTGAAAACGTGATCGGCGCGGTGCTTGGGGACGGCTGGGCGGTCGGGTATATCGGCTGGCTGCACCGGCAAAACTACACGGATCGCCCGCAGCTTCTCGCGCAGCTTGAAATCACACGCGCAGACGGCAGCACACAAACGATCGTCTCCGATACGTCATGGGCGTACCAATTCGGAGCGATTACACACAGCGATTTGATTATGGGCGAGGCATACGACGCACGGCGCGAGATTCCCGGTTGGGATACTGCCGGTTTTGATGCGTCTCAATGGCTGCCTGCCGTGTCGTTTACCCATCCTGACGTGCGGCTTGTGGCGCTCAATGGTCCCACCGTCCGCCGCATTCAAGAAGTTCAGCCCATCTCCGATCCGATCAAACCGCAGGCGATGGGGCGCAGGCGCTTTCTATTCGACCTTGGTCAGAATATGGTCGGGCGGGTGCGCTTCAAGGGGAGTGCTCCGGCAGGGACAACGGTCACCATTCGCTTTGCGGAAATCCTGAACGCGGATGGAACCCCCTACTACACCAATCTGCGCTCCGCCCACGCGACTGATTATTACACGTTCAAAGGGGACGGAGTCGAAGTATGGGAGTCGAAGTTCACGTTTCACGGCTTCCGTTACGTCGAGATCGAAGGCTACCCGAACGAAGTGACACGCGACACGATCGCCGGGATTGTGCTGCATTCCGATATGGAGCCAACCGGATTATTTGAATGCTCTGATCCGCTGCTGAATCAGCTTCAAAGCAACATTCAATGGGGACAAAAAGGGAATTTCGTCGATATTCCGACCGACTGCCCGCAGCGTGACGAGCGGCTCGGCTGGACGGGCGATATTCAGGTGTTCGTGAGGACAGCCGCGTTCAACATGAATGTTGCAAGTTTCATGACCAAGTGGGCGCGGGATGTCGATGATGCACAGCGCGCAGATGGCGCGATTCCGGCGGTGGTACCGTATGCGACCGATGTCCCCAGTGATGGTGGACCTGCTTGGTCAGACGCGGCGATCATTTGTCCGTGGACGATCTACCAATGCTACGGGGATACGCGCATCCTCGAACAAAGCTACGCGACGATGACGCGCTTCATGGACTTTTTGATCGCCAACAGCCCCGGACTTGTCCGCTGTGCGCCCGATTGGGAAGGCTGGCCCGGTTTCGGTGATTGGCTGTCGATCAATGCCAGCACACCGCGTGATCTGCTTGGCACCGCGTTTCTAGCGTATGATGCGCGGCTGATGAGTGAGATCGCGGAGGTTTTGGGAAAACCCGAAGATGCCGCACGTTATCGCACGTTGTTTGAGGATGTGAAAACCGTCTTCGCCAACCGGTATCTCGTCGGCAGCACGATTCCCGCCGTTCCGGTCGTGCCTTCGGAGATTCGCCGCCAGATGGATGAAGCAGACGCACTCTCACGCGGGAATCTACAGGCGATCGATTATGGTGAAATCACGTCTGAAGTGTTCAATACCGAACACTTCGAGCCGACCCAAACCGCGTATGTGCTGGCACTCTATTTCGATCTTCTGCCGGATGATCTGCGTCCGCTTGCCGCGCAAGAACTGGTTGCGGACATCGAGCGGCGCGGGATGCATCTCTCCACCGGATTTGTGGGATCGCCGTATCTCAATCATGTGTTGAGCACAGGCGGGCATCTCGACACGGCATACGCGCTGCTCAAACAGACGAGCTGGCCCTCATGGTTGTATGCGGTCACGCAGGGCGCGACGACGATCTGGGAGCGCTGGGATGGCTGGACACCGGAGCGCGGTTTCCAAACGCCGGACATGAACTCGTTCAATCATTATGCGTACGGGGCAATTGGCGCATGGCTGTATAACACGGTCGCGGGAATCGATGTTGATCCGTTCGTGCCGGGTTATAAACAGGCGATTCTGCGCCCGCAGCCGGGCGGCGGATTGACGTTTGCCCGCGCTGTCTTGGACACACCGTATGGACGGTTGGCTTCCGAATGGAAACTTGGGAACGGCAGCTTTGCGTATACGGTCACACTTCCGCCGAATACCACCGCAACGGTAACACTGCCCTGTGACGGGCAGATCACCTTGAACGGGGAACTGGTCAGCGGGCGAGTACATCATATCGGCGCGGGAACGTATCAATTCGTCGTCGCTTGACAGAATCCGGCAATTTGCATAAAAAGTGCAGCCATAGGAGACAACTCCTGTGGCTGGCTTGAGTATAAATTTACGCCTAGTTTTTGAGCCTTGAACGTGAGGGGAAGCGTGCCGAAAACTAGGCAATTCCAGGCGTTCCCCATCCCCGAATTTCCCCTCAACAAGCACATGGATCGTGAAGCG
>JAPKMU010000420.1 GCA_026645745.1 Anaerolineae bacterium
TCGTCGTCGTGCCCACGAGGACGCTCAATTTAATCAGCGCCCCTGCGACCAAACGCCGCTCACGCTCGTTGCTCGCCAGCCGAATATTGTTCAAGCTCAACGCAAGCTGAGAAGCAAGCGTCATCAACAGCGATAGATCGTTGTCATCAAAATCAGCCGGGTCCTCGGTCGAAACCCCCAACACGCCGATCACTTCGCGCATGCGCCCGCGCATGGGCACGCCCATCCACGAAACGGCAGTGCTGCCGGGTTCATTCTGGTTCAATTGGATACCCATCGCAGCACAGCGATCGCCTTGATTGGGGAGGTCTTCAAAATACAGGGGGATTCCGTGCAGGATCACCGCATAAGCCAATCCGATGACAGGTTGTGGATCATAAAATGCGGGGATACCATCTTCGTACACGACCGGATATTCCAGCCGGTTGCGAATAGGATCGTGCATGGCAACAAAAAACGAGGCACCGCTGAACAGCGCATTCAGGCGGTCGCCAAGCTCTCCCCAATTAATGTCGTAGCCGCCGCTAAAACTGAGGAGTTCGGCGACATCTTGTAAGGCGGCAAACGCATCGTGGAATCGCATGAAAGTCTCTCAACCGGCTGCGCAACTTCGGCGCGCATTCTCCGTATATAGAGTAGTAAATCACAAAGTCGCATGACGCGCATTAAGTCATGAAGGAGAAGCTATCATCATGAGCGAGCGTAGCAATCAAGTTTTCGGCGGCGTCTTCCTAATCGGGTTGGCGATTCTGTTCATCATCCCCAATTTCTGGTGGCCCGGCATCATGTTCGTGATCGGCGCTGCGATTCTTGCGCGTACCTACGCAGATGGCAAGGACTGGAAACATCCTGATGCGCGCGGTGGACTTGTGGTGATCGCTATCGGTCTGATCTTCGGGTTGGATCTGTTCTCATTCCTCACTGGAAGCCTCGTGCCAGTCCTCTTGATCCTTGTGGGTGCGTATTTGCTGTTCGGGGATCGTCTTGGTCTGCGCGGCAGTGATGACGAAAAACCGAAAGTCTAGCACGGTGCGGAGAAGGGTAGATTTCCTTTCTCCGCGCGTTTTATCCCCCGAAGCTCTGCGCGAGTGTGGTAACATGAGCGCGTGTTTTTTCGAGTGAGCTAGAGGGGTTCCCCCGTGACACACCGATACTTTCTCATGCGTGCATTCGTGATCGCAAGCATGATCATTTTGGCGGGCTGCGAAGCTGTTGCGCCGCTCACTGGCGGCGAAGGCGGCGCACCGCAAATTCTCGTTGCCAACCCTACCGATGTGATCAACGGTTTCTTTGAGGCGTGGAACACACGCAGCTATGACGCGATGTATTCCCGAATCAGCACCCGAAGCCAAGCGCTGACCACTCCCGCAGTGTTTAACACGCTGTACGAACAAACCGATGAAACGATCCGCACAACCGGAGTGACCGCCGTAATTCATGAGGTGCGCGAGCAAGGTAACAGCGCCGCCGCTTCACTCGACGTTACGATCACATCCGGCTTGTTTGGCGAAATCCCGGACGCAAACCGCACGATGCGCCTTGTGCGCGAGGCAAACGGCGAATGGCGCATCGCATGGACGCAGTTGGATATCCTCAGCGGCTACGCCCCCGGCTCACGGCTTGAAGTCGTCTCTACGCGGCAGCCGCGCGGGCATATTTATGATCGCAACGGGGAGTTTCTGGTCGAACAGGGCGGCACAGTCGTTGAGTTATATATCACCCAAGACCTGATGCCCGATTTTGACGCCTGTATCAACCTTGTATCCACGCTCACGCTGCGAGAGCGCGAGGACGTGGTTGCTATTCTCGACGACTACAATACCGACACCACGATCAGCATCGGCGACATCGATCAAGTCACCTATGATATGAATGCTGTCGCGCTCGGTGAGGCGTGCGGCTTGACCATCGGCACACGCCAAACGCGCCGTTACGCGGGTCATGGCATGGCGGCGCATGTGACCGGCTATATTGGGCAGATTCCGGCGGAACTTTCCGAAGCGTATTTGAATCGCGGCTACAATGCGGGCGATCTCGTCGGGATCATCGGAGTCGAATATGCTTACGAGGCGGAGCTTGCAGGCAGCGCCGAGCGCCGTTTACGCATCATCGAACCCGGCGGCTTGATCGTCCGCGAACTCGGCGGCGCATCGGGCGAAACGCCGCAGGATGTCACGCTCACACTCGATCTTGAGCTTCAACGTACCGCCATGCAGGCGATCACCGACGCGTATAACACGTCGTGCGGCTTCAACGAAAACGAAGGCGGCAATTGGGGCTGTCGATCCCCCGGTGGTGCGGCGGTCGCCATTGATGTGAATACCGGGCAGATTTTGGCGATGGTCAGCTTTCCTACGTTTGATCCGTCCGCATTCGCGCCTGATACATCGATCTGGCAGGAGCAGTATATCAACCTGATCGGTGCGGACAGCCAAGCGCCGATCCGCAACCGTGCTACACAGGATCAATACTCACCGGGGTCAGTCTTTAAGATCGTCACCACCGCCGCCGCCGCCGCCGAGCGTGTCTTTAATGCGACCGACTTATTCCCGTGCACGCTCGAATGGCGCGGTCAGGAATATGGTGACTCACAGCCCGTTCGCTTCGATTGGCGCAACTTTGAGATTGACGAGGCACGTTTTGCCACAGGCGACGTTACGATAAGCGAAGCACTTGCGTCATCCTGTAATCCGTTTTTTTACCAGATGGGCGCGCTCCTCTATGATCGTGAGCCTTCCGCGCTGGTCGGCTATGCCCGCCGGATGGGACTCGGCGCTGTGACCGGGCTTGATCCACAGGTGTTTTCCGCAGAAGCTGCCGGGCAGATCGCACAGCCAGCGGCGCAAGATGCGAATATCAGCATCGCTATTGGTCAGCAGGATACACAGGTCACGGTCATCCAGATGGCGCGCTTGGTCGCGGCAGTCGCCAACGGCGGCACGCTCTACCGCCCATACGTTGTGCAGCAGGTCGGCAGACCCGGCGAAGAACCCCTGTTCACGGCGTCGCCGCAAGTCGTCGGTGATATGGGTTTGACCGAGGCAGCGCTCAATGTGGTGCGCGAAGGAATGTGCATGGTCACGACACAGGATCACCCAAATCGCAGCAACGGGCAGCCAATTGGTACGGCATGGTTTGTGTTCGACGCCGATCCGCCATCGTTTCCCACACCGTATACCGTATGCGGGAAAACAGGCACAGCGCAAACCGGACGCATCGAGCCGCACGGCTGGTTTGTCGCGTATGCTCCCGCAGACAACCCGCAGATCGCTGTCGCCGTGATCACCGAAAATTCACGCGAAGGCAGCGAAACGAGCGCCCCGATTGCGCGGCGGATTTTGGATGCGTATTTTGATGCTCCTGCCGCACCATTCCCGGAATGGTGGTTCGAAAACCCGTACTATGAACTTCAGATTCCGATAGGCAGCACAGGGGGTTGAGCAGCCCGACTTCCGGGGAAATCATCGCCAACTTAGCGAAAGTGAACGCACATGAGTCGTTTGCTTCTGGTGATTGCGATTCTTTTCATCGGCGTATTTTCTTTCGCCGCACAAGATGACGAATCGTCGGTTATCTCGGTCACGCCGCTTGACGCGCTTGTGCACACCGGGAGCAACTACGTGGGCAGCTATCAGCTTTCCCCCGATGGCAGCGTGATCGCATGGATTGAAGGGCAGACGTTGTGCCTGTATTCACGCATGAGCAAAGTCAGCCGCTGTTTTCGCGCTCCTTACGACTCATGGCGGCTGAGTTGGTCACCGGATGGGAACGCGATCCTGTTGATGGGTGGGTATGAATATCACGCCGCCTTACAGGTTTTTGACCTCACAAGCGAACGCTTCACGTTACTGGAAGGCGATTACCGGCTGAGTGCGTTGGCATTCTGGGGTGGTTCAGGCGATGCGGTTTACTTCTTGAGCGCCGGATTCAGGGCAGATGCGGAAGATACGCCGTTCCTCGTCGCGTACTCGGTGCCGGCGCAAACATACACACGCACAGACTTGCGTGGCATTTTTCCGCTGGCTGCCATGAGCGACGTCAAACTTGAAGCGGTTTCGCCGGACGGGGAGCGCCTGATTGTCTCCGTTCAATACGACTATATTGACGAAACCTCTTTAGGCTTGTGGTTGATCGATATCGACGCATGGCAGCTAAAACAAATCACCTCCATGCACGCAGCCGTTCCGGAAGTGGCTTATTCACCCGCAGACGCCGATGTCATGGATGTTTATTGGCTTGTGGAGCGCGATGCGCTGTGGTTAATGCTTGGGCGCGGACTGCCAAGCCGCCCGATTGGTGTGGTCAGTATCGATTTGGAAACATTCGAGCAAACGCCAGTTGTTCCGGTGCGTTTTTCCGGGGCGGGGACTGATTTGGGTGAGATCGTTCCGTATTCCAGCGGACAAATCACGCCTGACGGCGCACTGTTCTTTTATCATGAAGAACCCAGCTTCGATAAATGGTATCTGTCCTCACTCTACGCGATTCCACTCGATTCACCGGGTGCTGAACCGCTGCTGGTCGTTGATGGCGTAACCCCTGACTGCATCCCCGAATTCGTGCTGATTGAGGTGGAA
>JAPKMU010000421.1 GCA_026645745.1 Anaerolineae bacterium
GACCCCTCCCCCACTCGCTTCGCTCGTCTCCCCTCCCCGAATTCGGAGAGGGGGGCAAGCAAGAACACTCGCAAACGGGGGCACGTGTGCAATCTATCGAAAACTGTACCCCTGTCAGCGCTATCGCAAGGAGGGGTAATACGAACTCATAAATCTGTGTTCTGACTACCGCAGTGCATCCACAATCGTGCGCGTATTCAAGCGCATGAAGTCCAGATAGGTCGGCGCGGACGCGCTTAACGATTCGCTGTACAGTGTCGAAACCACCGCCGCGCCGCTTTCACTGGCGATCAACTGCGCCAATTCCGGGTTGGCGCTGACCTCCGCGAAGATTGCCGGAACGCCTTCCGCCTGTACCAATGCGATCACGTCCGCTAATTCTTGCGGATTGATCTCTGCACCTGTCGTGCCGCCGGGCAGCACCGTTGCCGCGATCTCAAAGCCGTAATGCGCGGCAAAGTACGCCATGAACTCGTGATTCGTGATCAAGACGCGCTGTTCTTCGGGAATCTCCGCGACCATCTGCGAAAGTTCCAAATTAAGTGCCTCGATCTGGGCAGCATAGTCCAGCGCGTTATCGCGGTACGTATCCGCATGCGCCGGATCAAGTGCCGCGAACGCCTCCGCGATATTCGATGCCCACATCATCATATTGAGCGGATTCATCCACACATGCGGGTCGCATGTGCCGTGATCATGCTCGCCTTCGTGTTCCGCTTCGGCGGTCGCTTCTGCTTCGTGTTCATGATCGTCTTCGCATGTCAGCCCGTCGCCCAAAACGCCGAGCGGTTCTGCTTGTTCATGTTCGTGTTCGGCTTCTTCCCCTTCGTGATCATGCTCACCGTAGGGAAGAATTTCGATTCCATTCGAGATCATGGCGACTGGAACATCTTCACCGACTGTTTCCAATAAGCCGCCGAGGAAGTGTTCATAATCCATGCCCACGACGAGCAGCAGATCAGCTTCCGCAACTCGCGCCGCATCATCGACGCTCGGTTCATAGGCGTGCGTGTCCGCATCAAACGGCAGAAGGGATTCAACGTTGAGTAGTCCTCCGCTCACGTTTTGCGCGACATCCGCCAAGATCGAGGTGGTCGCAATCACGGTGATTTCGGTTTGTGACATGACCAACGACGCGCTCAACATGAGCGTGCCGACGAGGGGAAGAAGGATACGCCGCAGAGTCTTCAATCTCGTTCTCCAGATATTGAGACGTTGTATCAATACGCCGATCAGGATACGAGTATGCCGAGGATTTGTCAAGCGCCAAGCATTTTGCGTAGTTTTTTCTCATGCTGATGACAAATCAAAAAGGAGACGGTCTGCCGCCCATCTCCTTTTCGGGATCATGTGTATGACCCTAAACGCAGAACTGTGAAGGAGTCACAGGGGACTTACATGGTTGACTTCAGTACTCGTGTTAGGTTCTAAATGCGGCGCTCTCGCGGTGCGCCCAGTCGTTGATCGCGTCCGCGCAGGCATCATAGCGGTTTTCCAGTGTCGTCCCCCACGCCACCAGACGCTTGCCGAGCGAAAGCAGCATCGGACGGAAAATTCCACCCGGACGACCGGGTTGAACGACACGCACCAAACGGTAGTGATTGGCTGCACGCTGAGCGTCCGATTCATGATGGCGGGTCAACTGGCGTGACTGATCCGGGTGAAATGTAAACATGATAGGACTCCTGTTTCCTGACTTATCCCTATATGCGTGATAGCACGGAAATTGTTCAAAACTGGGACTAACGGCGTAGAAACGTCGTCAGTGCGCGAGCAGTATCACGGACACGATCCGGGTTGAGGCTGTAGCATTTGCTCACCTCGCGCCGCCGTTCGATCACATAGCCCGTTGCGCTCAACTGGCTGAGATGGCGCGAAACACTCGATTGGCTCAAATTCAACCGCTCGATGATCTCTTGCGCGCACAATTCATCATGCTGTGTGAGCAGTTCCAAAATGCGCAGTCGTACATCATCTGCCAGTGCATTCAGCCGAACGAGCAGTTCTGACCGGCTGAGTTCTGGCGACTGAATCCGCGAATCACGCGGGAGGCGCGCCCCAAACAAGACATAACCCATCTGCTCACGCGGGAATACGCTCACATACGGACCAAGATGCGCGTTCGGGATAAAGACCGCCCGCGTGACGCCCTTCACTTTCTCGTTTTCGATCTTGCCCGCGAAATCACGTCCGGTCACAGCGCGGATCGCCTCGATCAGCGTCATCTCCCCGATCCCGACCTGACGATATGCCGTCACTGATTCTTGAACCATCGGCAGCACGCGCGACCATTCTGCCGCCGCGTGTGCTTCCCACAAGCGGGTGAGATGTGCTTTCACCAACGGTGTGATCGTTTCTGGTGCGTGCAGCAGTTCGTACAAACGCTGTACCTCCGCCGCCCCTTGTGTATCGCCTTCCTCGCATTCCATCATGTGATTGAGCACACGTTGGAATGTTTCCCAGTCGTTCATCAGCATCTCGGCTGTGAACGGCGGCTGATCACGCCAAAAATCCGGTACATGCTGCGGCATCTGCATAATCATGTCGATGACTTGGCTCTGTGCTGCTTGTGGCGTCAGGTCATCAAACCGCTGAATATACTCCGGGAATGTCATCGCTGGTTCAGGCGCGCGATCCATTCGATAGGTGACCGGAAACAAGAAGTCAAAGACTTGTGTGTTATCCGCTTTCATTTCGGGCGATAAGGCAGCCGCCAACTGCGTGATCCAATCGCCCATCCCGCTCAAGCGGTCTAGGTCGTTGATCTGCCGCATGCTTTGAAGTATGTTGAGGACTGGGAAGACCTCAAACTGTACAGTGACGACATGCGGTGCAAGAATATACGGCTGATCCATATGCCACCTTATCCACTCAATGCGATTTATGCGTTCAACTGCATAATCTGGATACAGCATATGACGATTTCAAAAACGTGTCAAGCACTTCTATACGGATGCGACTTTTAAGGCGTCGGTGCTTCTCCCGTCATCGCCAGCACGCGCTCGGCGATCACCGTCTCAAGATCGGGTTCGGCGGTGGCGATCACAGTACGCAGATTCGCCGCAAACCCACTATCCCCCAATGCCGCCAGCAGCGCCGATCCCGTCGAGATACGCAGTTCCGCGTTTGTTTTTTCAGCCGCAAGCTCAAGGAAATCAGCGGTCGTTTCCCATCCGGGAATATCAGAAACGGCTGTTCTTAGTGACTGCTCAAACGTGAGCGACCAACGCGCCAACACGCCTTCGCTTTCGCGCACAAGTTCAGCCAGCGCCGTCCGTATCGCTTGATCCCCATCGGTCAACGGCTCCCGCGCGGCGATGCGCTTGGCAAGGGCGGCAGCGTCCGCATCACTGATGTGAATCTGACGTGTGGCAAGCGGTCGCCGGAACTGGCGCAGCAAAATCGTCAGCAGATCGTCGAGCGGCGCAGTGCGGTAATTTGCAAGCGGATCAGGGCGCATAATTGACTTTTCCTTCTCTCTTTATGATTCCAGAATCCATGCTTGCAGCGCCATGATCGCCTGCAAGTTGCGCGCGAATTCGGGATCGTCGTGCGTTTCGAGTTCGACATCTGCCGACGGAATACCGAGCGAATCCACCCAACTCGCCGCCGTGCCCGTCACGGGATATGCGCTGAACGCCGCGCCATACGTATACCCTGCCGCTTCTCCGTACACAGCCGACATTTCGCCCGAAACACCACGCCCTTCGCAGTCCCCCGCAAACACCCCCGCCGCCTGACTGTGATAAAACAGCACGACTTCCGGCTGCATTTCCAGCACATACGCGGCGATAGACTGCGTTTCCGGTTCGCTCATCGGCGCTGAACCCGCGAATACGCGCTGATCGCGCCAATACGCCTCTGATGACCACTCGCACGCCCAATTCCGATTCAGATCGACGGCGTGACCGTTGTAACGGGCATTTCGTCCCGTGCCAAGTGCCAGCCCATCAGGGTTCGCCGCAGGAATGAGATGGATCGTTATACCGGGGAGAATGTCGGCGGGTGTGGTGCTGAAATGATGGATCAACTGCTCAACCAATTCAACTGTGTTCGCCTCCCATCCCCCGTGAATGCCGCCGATCAACAGCAAAATCTGATCGCCCGCGCCGAAGCGGTACACACGGATCGGGTTCGTCTGCACCGAGTAGCCAATCACGAATGGGTTCTCGACTTCGACCATCGGGGATGCAGGCGGAGGTGGGATCAGCGGCGTTTCGTTCGCCTGTATGCCTTCGATCAGCGCTTCAAGCGGTGTGCTGATCACGACAGGCGGCAGAGTCGGCGCAGGCAGCACCGCCGGAACCGGTGACGCCAGCGCTACCACAGGCAGCGGAGTCGCCGTATTCTGGCAAGCCTGCACTGTGAGGAGTATGATCAGAGCGTCGATGCTAACCAACAGCCGGGTCAGCGTTTGCCCGAAGGGAGATGTTCGTTTGATGACCATCCGCCGCGTCTATCCTTTACTTCTGCTTGTCTCCGTGCTGTTTCTGGCGAGCTGCGATCTGACTCAGCCAGAACCTACCGTGATTATTCCGACGATTATCCA
>JAPKMU010000422.1 GCA_026645745.1 Anaerolineae bacterium
GTCGCACCTTCGGTGCGCCACCCCTCTCTAAACAAGGTTTGGAGAGGGGGCGGGGGGTGAGGAGCAGTTGGTGAAAAATCTACTGTTGCCCCCTCTCCCACACAAGCTGGGTGAGTGGTTCCAAGGTTTACAAGCCCCCCGAAACATCACAAAACGTCGGCGGGCGCGCCCCCTACCGCAGCCCTTCTGCAATCGCGATCAGCGTTTCCACCGGGGGCAAAGGATCGACAACCGTCCCGCCGTTGAGCAGTTGTGCCGCGACTTCGTAGATGATATCGCCTGCCTGCCAGCGTAAGCGGCGCATTGGAACATTAGGGTCCCACGTCATGATCTCATCAACTTCTTGACCGGGATACGGTGTCGGATCGTTTGGATTGGGATACCACACCCACGCCCCCTGCACATACTGTGCGGTGACGGTAGTCGCATCGTGCAGCGTGAGCGGCACATCCTGAACTTCGGCGCTGGCACCAACCGCTGACCAATCGCTGCTTTCCGCCTCATTCGCCGCATCTAACTGATAGATCATGATGCGCCACCTGTCACTCGCAAAACTGAGGGAGATATAAACAGGCTCGGTGAAGTAAACAGACTCCTCAAAGACCAATTCATCGGGAAGCACGGAAGGAATCAGCACATCAACGCCGAGTACCTCAGCGAGCGCATCGGCTTCTTCCAAGGTATAGACCCGGGGCAGCGTGTCGACATCCACTTCAGCATAGACAATCCGCCGCTCATCGCTTGCCGCCGGACGAAAAAGCTGCTCGATCACTTCCTGCGCCCATGTGCGGAGCGGGGGAACACTCAAGAAGACGCTGGCAGTGACGGCAAGCGCCGCCGCTGCTGCCAGTGCCCAGCGTAAACGTACCGGGGATGTGCGTACCTTCATCGTATTCATGGAACTCTCCTCAAGCTGCTTTTCGAGTCGTTCGATAAACAGCGGGTCGGGCGTGATACGACTGGCAAGATCGCGCAAATCATGTTCGTTCATGATCCCTCCTGCATGTCTGGGTTCAAACGGGCGCGAAGATCGGCAAGCCCGCGCGAAATCAGCATTTTGACGGCGGATTCCGTTTTGCGCATGACCGCCGCTGCTTCTTTGCTGGTTAAGCCGCCGAACAGATGCAGGCGCAGCGCTTCGGCACGATCTGGGGCGAGAGCGTCGAGCGCCGCTGTGACCCGCTCGACTTGCAGCCGCAGCGCGACGGTTTCATCCGGTTCAGGTGTGTGATCAGGGAGTGTAAATTCGTCATTCAGCGAAACGACTGCCCGCCGTCCGAGTGCTCGAAAGTGATCTGCGACTTTGTGCCGCGCGATCCCCAACAGCCATGCGGCGGTTTCTCCTTCACCCCGGTAGGCGTGGAAGTTTGCCAGCGCACTTGTAAACGTTTGTGCGGTAATGTCCTGTGCGTCATCGTGGCTGCCAACCCGCACCAAGATATAGCGATACACCGCAGTCACGTGCTGGCGGTACACGGCGGTAAACGCCCGGTGCGCGTCTTCCGGATTGGCGTGTGCAGCAGCATTTTGTGCGGCGAATGAAACCATACGCTCTCCTGATCGCCAGTTAGCGGCGGCGCGCAGCTGCGGAAAGGTTTGGAGTCACCGCCGCGCGGATAGATGATCTAATGTCGGTGCGGAAGTGGATTTTGTAACACTCAGTTTTGAAGCGAGAAAAAAACGTCAGGTGACGGGCGGCGCGTCGGTTTCGTCGAAGTCGATGCGGGTGCGCGGAGCAAGCACCTGAATCGCGCGGAGCGTTTGCGCCAACAAAGGATCGCACTGCGTGAAGTGGATGCCTTTTAAGAAGGGCTGGCGACCCCCTTCCGCGATCGCAAAGCGCGCGGTCGCACTGATGAATTCGATTTGGCTGGCGTCGATGATCAAGAGCACGGGCGCGCCGAGTACGAGTTCGGCGTATTCGCGGATCGACATGAGGAGGAGGTCTACATCGGGTCCTTCAAGATGTCCGACTGCGTTGACGTGCAGCACGTCACCATGAATTTGTACTGCGGAGAAAGCCATCGTGCGCATTCCTGTGTTTTCCACCTTCGATCACTCAACCCTACTGCGATCATACCGCAGTCGTTTACAAACTTCAGTTAAGGATTGCGCAATCGTGTATAAAGTATTGAGATGACGTATCAGTTTAATGTTTTTTGGCTTTAAAAGGTGAGAGTCTTATTTATGTGGCGGCATTTTGGGGCGGCTGATCAGCCGCCCTGTGAACGCGACAGAATACTAACCGATTGGCAACGCAAAAGAAACAGGACAAGAGTCACAGCGTTTCATGACCGATCACCCGCCGACGACGACGCGAGTCGGCTTGATGCGGATCATAACGCGCTCTTCTCTGCCGCGCCGATCCGGCATATTCTTATAGTAGTCCTCGTAGCCGCGATACAACAAACTCAGTTTGTTAATGTGACCGATGGCGACGGTCTGATCCGGGTTCATATCCGACACCAGCCCGCGCACCTCAATCCAGCGGTACGGATTGCTCGGATCAACGGCAAGCACGGTGACTTTGGGGCGTGCCAGCATATTCTTGTCCTTTTGCCGCCCGCGCGCGGTGTTGATGCGAATATAGCCATCCTCAAAATCACACCAGACGGGGGTTGCCTGCGGCTGTCCGTCAGGCATTACAGTCACAAGCGTGACGACAACCGCTTTTTCAAGCAAATCCCGATGCGAATCGGGAATCTGCGCCAGAGGTGCATTCATCGATTTCTCCCTACGAAAAGACACAAAATGCTGATGAGCATCTTGATTCTACCTGATAGACAATACAAAGACGCATTTCCACCGCTGGACTATACTAGCAGGCGTAGACATCAAGTGAGGTGGAAGTGACAACAGAAGACATCGCCACTGTAGAGGGCGTTTCGGAAAACCCATTACATCCGTTGGGATCAAAGCCGCCGCTCGACCGTGAAGAACTGCGCGACGTGATCGACCTGAGTTTGTGGATGGGGCAGCTTTTGCTGCAATACGGTGCGCATACGGATCGCATCGAGCGGACGGTTCATCGTTTGGGAACGGCACTTGGCGCGGATTGGTTGGATATTCTGATCTCCCCCAATGCGATTGTGGCAACGACGATCAGCGGTGAGGAGTTCCGCACCAAGATTCGGCGCGTCGTCAGTATTGGCGTGAACATGGCAATCTTGGCAGAAACCGAGACGCTGATCGAACGGGTAGAAAGCGGGGAAGTGGATCGATTTGAAGTACGCGCCGAACTCAAGCGCATCTCGCTGATTCGCCGCGTGTATAACCGCTGGTACGTTATCGCATGGGTGGGAGTGGCGTGCGCAGGATTGTGTCGTCTGCTCGGCGGAGACTTGGCGGCGGTCGCGGCAACCTTCATCGCGTCATCGGTAGCGATGTGGGTGCGGCAGGAACTTCAACATCAGTATTTTAATCCGCTGATCAATGTGACGGCGACGGCGTTTGTCGCGGGGGTGATCTCCAGTTTGCTGATCCGTTTGCAGATCACGACGACGCCCTTACAGCTTTTATCGGCAAGCGTGCTGATGCTCGTCCCCGGCGTGCCGCTGATCAATTCGATGCAGGATACGATTCGAGGGCACTTGGTGACAGGATTTGCGCGCGGTTTTACGGGGATGCTCATTGCCATGTCGATTGCGCTTGGTCTGCTGCTGGCAATGCTGCTCGTTGGGGTGGAGGGATTGTGATCATGTCCACTGAGACGTTATGGGTATTCCTTCAGGATGTGATTTTGTCGGGCGTAGTGGCGGCGGGCTTTGCCATTCTCTTTAACGTGCCGCCGCGCTTGTTGTTCGCGTGCGCGCTCGGCGGTGCGGTGGGGCGCGTCGTGCGCGATCTGCTGATGGGTGGGGGGATGAATATCGAACCCGCAACACTGATCGGATCGCTGGTGATCGGGATCATGGGGGAATACTTCGCGCACCGCTACAAGACACTCGCGCTGATCTTCACCGTGAGCGCCGCGATTCCGATGGTGCCGGGGGTGTTCGCGTATCGGGGGATGCTCGGCTTGATCCGCTTGAGCAATGCGACGGGCGAAACCGGATTGATGTATTTGACCGAAGCGGCGATCAACCTGACCAAAACCGGAATCATCTTGGGCACGATTTCTGTAGGAATCGCGATGCCTGTGCTCTTGTTCCGGCGTACCAAACCGCTGGTGTAGACGATCAAAAAGGACATGACCGGGTCATGTCCTTTTTGATTCAGGTTTTATCGCTTATGACCCCTCTCCATCGCAAGCGATAGAGAGGAGAAAAGCGAGTGGGGGAGAGGTCGGTTTTGAATATCGGACAAGCCTACGGGGGTGAGGGGATTTTTCAAACGACTTCTAAGGTTGAGCGGCGCGAATCCCCTCCGCTGACACATAATAGAGAGACACCCTAAACAACCGGAGATGACATGAATTCTTCCACTATTGCGCACCTTCGTCTGCATATGCAGCGGATCATGCCGCCCACAATGGAGACGCCGCGCGCCGTCGTTGCGTGGATGGGGGCGATGCAAGCGCAGGATTATTACCAAGCGGTGTGGGCAATTG
>JAPKMU010000423.1 GCA_026645745.1 Anaerolineae bacterium
ATGCGCATCTTCGAGACGTGCTCGTGGAAACGCACACATATGTCCATGAAATCGGTATTCCCATCGCTCTAAGCGGCGATACGGGACTCGGCGGCGCTCACCTGCACTTTGAAGTGCGCTCACCTGCCCTTGCGGCGTCTGACAACTGGATTGATCCGTGGGATACTCGCTTAACCTCCACCGGAACAGGGTTATGGATGGGCAGCATTGAACATCCTCAAGCAGCCGTGAGCGCTTTTCCACCGCCTATTCAGCAGGTGTGCCAGTCGATTGACGGAAACAATCTGCGCGCTGGACCCGGCACAGATTATCAAATCGTCGCGCAGTCGCTCGCAGGCGTTGAGTATGAAGTGTTCCAGACACAAACCGTGATCGGGGGCAGCGCTCCCGGCGACTGGCATCAGGTTCGTTGGGCAGGATCAGACATCACCGGGTGGATGTGGGCAGACCTGTTCACCGCTTGTACGCCCGTCGCAGCGGAATGAAACAGGGCAAGCCGGAAGGTTTGCCCCTTTTTTATGCGATTCCAGATTTAACTGATCCCCCATCTTTTCTCTGATGTGTTTTCAAAATCCCCACCAAATGTAAACTCTCTGTAAAGCGTCCCCCGACATTTGCACCATCCCTGTATAATTTTCCGAGTTTGCCCCGTACCACTCATGCAGGGGAGGTTGAAGCTTGATAGAAGTTGAAAATCTTACAAAACGTTATGGCGAAGTCGCGGCGGTAAAAGGCGTTAGTTTTACCGCGCAGCCGGGGCAGGTGACCGGCTTCTTGGGACCCAACGGCGCGGGTAAAACCACCACGATGCGGATGCTGACGGGCTACATGCCGCCGACATCTGGCAGCGCCAAAGTCGCTGGGTTCGACGTGTTTGATCAAAGCATGCAGGTGCGTCAGCGTGTCGGGTATTTGGCGGAAAGCGTGCCGCTCTACCGGGACATGACCGCGCGCGGCTATTTGATCTACGTTGGTGAAATTCGCGGCATTCGCAATGTCGGACGCCGTGCCGATGAAGTCCTTGACCGTGTAGGACTGATCGACCGCGCGCACAGCCGTATTCGCACACTCTCGAAAGGGATGCGTCAGCGCGTTGGGTTGGCTCAAGCACTGCTGCACAATCCGCCCGTGCTGATCCTCGACGAGCCGACGATCGGTCTTGACCCGTATCAGGTGCTCGAACTCCGTTCATTGGTGCGCGATCTGGGGCGTGATCACACGCTGCTGTTCAGCACGCACATCTTGAGCGAAGCCGAACAGGTCTGCGATAAAGTCGTGATCATCAATCAGGGCGAAATCACCGCACAGGGATCACCCGCTGAACTGCGCCGCGATATGGCGCGCGGTGGGCGTATTCTCATGCGCGTGGAAGGTGATGCCGAAACCGCCGCCGGAATCGTGCGTGAACTCCCCGGCGTCGAATCAGCAGTCGTTGATCCCATCTTGGACGGCGGAATCGTGATCACCCCTTCGGGTGTGAACAGCGACCCGCGCACCGCGATCGCTGAAACAATCGTTGGCAAGGGGATCAAACTGGTTGAACTGCGCCCACTCGCGGTCAACTTGGAAGAAATCTTCCTCGAATTCACCCGCCAGCAGGCAGTGAACGAGATCGCTGCCGAAGCCGACGAAAAGCGCAAAAACGACGAGTCTGATGAAGAATCCGCGTGACCTATCGGAGATGTAAATGAGCGTGATGACTGATCAACCGCATCAATCACATGTCCTGAGTCAGGACGTGAAAATGGGTGGGAGCGCGCCCTTCTGGGCAGTGTTCAAGCGCGAACTCGGCTTGTACTTCCGCTCCCCCGTCGCTTACGCGATCGCGTTTGCGATGCTGTTCTTCCTCGGCGTTTTGTTCAACGGCTATCTGTCGCAGGCGCTCAACGCGCAGGCGGGCGTGATCGCTGACGCGGGCTATATGCCCTTCCTGCTTACCTTCCTGCTGTTCTTGATCGCGCCGCTGCTGACGATGCGTTTGCTCGCAGAAGAAGCGCGCGAAGGCACGCTTGAAGTATTGATGACGCTGCCGATGCACGAAGGGCAGTTCATCATCGGCAAGTTCTTGGCAGCGTGGGCGTATTACACCGTGCTGCTGCTGCTGACGCTGGTGCATTTCTTCGTACTGCAATCGCTCGGCACGCCGGACTTGGGACAAACCTTCGGCGCGTATCTCGGCGCATGGCTGTACGGCGGCGCAGTGATCGCCGTGTGCATGATTTGGACGGCAGTCACCGAAGACCAGATCATCGCGGCATTCTTGAGCGCGGCGACCGTGCTCGTGCTGTATCTGGCTGACGTGGCGGCGCTGTTCATCACCAACACCAACCCACAGTTGGCGGAATTCGTTCGTGAACTTGGCTTGAGCGCGCATTATGGCTCGACGATGTCTGCCGGGATCATTCGCCTTGAGGACATCCTCTATTTCGTGTTTATGATCATCGGCGCGCTGTTCATCACGACGCGCATCGTCGAAACGCGCCGCTGGCGCGCCTAAGGAGCGATCATGACGGATAATCAGACCCCTCCCGAACAACAAGAACCGCTGATTCCCCCGGTATATCTGCTGGGGATCGGCTTGGGCGGCTTATTCCTCGCCCTGCTGGTAGGTATTTCGCAGCCGGAGCTTGGGGCACTCGGTTTTGGCGCGCTTGGCATTGGCTTATTATCGCTGGTCGCGTGGGCGCTGCTTGCGCCGCAGCAGGCAGTCGCCGTGCTGACCGGACGCACCGCCCGCTTTGGCGGCGTGAGCTTCTTCGTCACCATTTTGTTGATCGCGGCGCTGATCGTGGTCTACATTTTTGTGCGCAATCAAGAAGTCCGGCTCGACCTGACCGAGAGCGACGCATTTTCGCTCACAGAAGAATCGCGCGCGGCGGTTGCGCCGTTCGCCAGTGACCCGAACGTACCGCGTATCCGCGTGCTGGCGTTCTTCAGCGCATCACAGGCAGATGTGCGCGAACGGGTTGACCTGCTCCTGAGCGACTATCAAGAAGCGACCGGTGGTAAGGTCGATTACCAGTTGATCGACATCGACCGCCAGCCCGGTATTGCATCGCTGTACGGAGTCACCGCTGCCGGACAAGCGGTAGTCGTGAAGGATAACCCGGCGCTCGCAGGACAGCCGATTGTGCAAGACCCGGCGGCGGCAGCGACGGACAGCGCTTTCAGCATTCAGACTTATCAGCCGGACGAAACAGGTTTCACGGCAGATGTGGATAATGCCGAAACGATCACCAGCATCACGCAGCAGAATATCACCAACGCGATTCTTCGCGTAGCGGCAGACGGCGATTTCAAAGCCTACGTCGTGAATGTTCAGAATGGTGTTGCGGATCGGTTGAGCGTGGTGCGTCAGGTTATGCAAGATGGCTTCGGCTGGACGGTCGAGGATTTATCCCTGATCACGCTGACTGCGCCTGAAACCGAAATCCAGTTGAATGACCCGAATCTTGACGGCGAAGTGATGATCATTCCGGGTGGGAGCGCCGCGCTTACGCCGGAAGAACTCGCGGTGGTGCAAGATTACCTGAACGCGGGCGGTGATCTCGTCCTGTATGCAGGCGACAGCTTCAACGACAGCCTGACCTCGCTGGCAGTTGATCCGGTGCTGAACGAATATCTGTTCACCACGTTTGGCATTCGCATCAACAACGACGTGGTGCTGGATGATCGTCAAGCAGCACAGTCGGCACTTTCGCCTGTGGCGCTGGAGGGCAACTTGTCCCACCCGATCACGGCGGAATTCTTGCAGCCCGTGTTCATTTTCGATCTCGCGCGCAGCTTGACGATCAGCGACACGCCGCCGCCCAACGTGACGGTGACGCCGCTGGTATCGTCGTCAGAAAATGCGTGGACGACGACGGAATTCACGGCAATCGTGAACAATGAGTACGAAGCTCCGGCGGATATTGTGCGCGGACCTCAGGTGCTCGCCGCTGTTGCCGAAAACACGGTGACGGGTGCGCGCTTGGTCGTGTTCAGCAGCGTATCGCCTGTGATCGACGATTATCTGCAATACCAGAACGTGAACAACTTGCAGCTTTCCGTCAACGCGGTGGTGTGGATGACCGGATTTGACAGCTTCGCGCGTCAGATCACCGTCGATCAGCCTGTGCGTCCGCAGGATCAGCCGATGTTCATCACGCAGCAGCAGCTCCGCGATGTGAACCTGCTGACCGTGTTCGTGCTGCCGTTTGGCGTTTTGGCAATTGGCGTGTATGTCTGGTGGGCAAACCGCGAACGCCGCCGTTCGTGAGTGATGTTGTCATCAAAGGGAGCGCATAGATGCGTTTGAATACCGGCACAATCGTCCTTATCCTCGTCGCGCTGGTCGTGATCGTGGCGGTGCTGTTCATCAGCAACCAGCCCGATGCCGGAACCGGTGATCCGACCGCGACACCGGCAACGGTGAGCGGTCCGGTGTTTGGCGGGGTTGATCCGCTCACTGTGAGTCAGGTGCGGGTCGTCAATTTTGAAACGAACGAATATGTCACGCTGACCCGCGATGCGGGCGGCGCATGGACAATCGGCGGATCG
>JAPKMU010000424.1 GCA_026645745.1 Anaerolineae bacterium
AGGCGTTTTCTCAGAATTTAACGACTCTCAAGAATTCCTCCAGATTTCCTCCAGATTCGCGGCGCACCCTGATGACATACCAACGTCTATTACAGGGATCAAGCAGCATGCGAAAACTACTGATAGGAACTGCCATCGTCCTCGTCGTCGGCGTGATCGCCCTGTTCGTGATCATGCCGAGCCTTACGGTGGGAGTCGCACAAAGCGACACCGAAACCGCCGTGATCCAGCGCATGACGCTGAATGATACGGTTGAAAGCAGCGGCGCGGTCAGCGCCGAACGCACCGCGTATCTGATGTTTGGCGCAAGCGGAATCGTCGAGTCGGTCACGGTTGACGTGGGCGATACCGTGCGCGAAGGCGATTCACTCGCCGCGCTCGATACGACTGATTTGGCGCTTCAGGTCGCGCTCCGCGAAGACGCCGTGCAAATCGCACAGACGACCTATGATCAACTGCTGGCAGGCGCAAGCGAACGCGAGATCGCGCAGGCGCAAGCCAATGTCGCCGCAGCCGAGTCGCAGTTGACGACAGCGCGCACCAGCCAAACCAACGCCCCCGATCAAGTGACTGCAAGCTGTGCCAGCGCCGCGACCGCCGGAAATGCACTCGATATCGCGCGCACCGCCTATGATGCTTATCTCGAAGCCGGATTCGCGCTCGATCTCAACTTTACCGCCGACCCGGACGCGGAAGCGGTCACGGCATACGAAAATGCCCAGTCTTCGTATGATGCCGCGTCCGCGCAGTGCATGATCGCCGCCAACAACGCCGCGAATGCTGATGCGGCGGTCGCGTCCGCCGAAGCGAATCTCGCTTACGCGCAAGCCGTGTTAGCCGATCTACTCGACGGCGCGGACGCGGATCAGATCACGATTGCGGCGGTACAGCTTGAACAGGCACAAACTCAGCTTGAGCAGGCACAAGCCGCGCTCGACCGCGCCGCACTGACCGCGCCATTTGACGGCGTAATCACCGCCGTGAACATCGAAGTTGGGCAAGCGGCAGGCATGACCAGCGCCGCGATCACACTGGTTGATACATCGGCATATTACCTCTCGGTCGATGTCGATGAACTCGACGTGATGCGGCTCGAAATCGGGCAGTCAGCGGAGATCGCCCTAGAAGCATTAGATGGTCAGATCATCCCCGGTACGCTCACGCGGATCGCGCCCGCCCCGAACCCCGGTGCCGGTGTGGTCACGTATAACGTGCGCGTTGACCTGATCCTCGACGGCATGACGGCAGCATCGTCCTCGACTTCGGAGCGGGGTGCAGCGATCAACAGTTTGGATACCGCACAGGCGGCGCGCGTCCGTGAATTTCTGCCGATTGTGGAAGAACTCGGCGGTTTAGAAGGGTTGGTCGCCTTGTCGGAGCAGCCGGACGGGAATGCGCAGTTTATCGCCGCGCTGCGTGATGGCGGCATTGACGAAACGGTGATCGCCCAGATCGAAAGCGTGGGCGGACTCGACATGATCCTTCAGGTCATCGAAGCCAATACCGATCTGCTCGCGCCAAGCACGGCTGCACCTGCCTCGATTGACGGGATTACCCTTCGCATCGGCATGACGGCAGATGTTGAGATCGTCGTCGGCACATTTGAAAACGTGTTCGTCGTCACCAGCGAAGCGATCCAGCGTACAGGCGATCAGGAATATCTGATTCCGACCGAAGGCGACAACATTCCGGTGACGACCGGACTCAGCCGCGATGGGCTGACCATCGTTTACGGCGATTTGACCGAGGGTCAAACGGTTTATGTTCAGCCGCCGCCAAGCCGCACCGACGCCAGCCCGCTCGGAATTCGCCGTCTAGCAGGAGCAGGCAGCTAATGAAACCGATCATCGAGATCAACGACTTGACGAAGGTTTATCAGATGGGCGAAACCGAAGTTCACGCGCTGCGTGGTGTTTCGCTCACCATCAGCGACGGCGAAATGGTGGCGATCACCGGTCCGTCGGGGTCGGGAAAAAGTACGCTGATGGCGATTCTCGGTGCGCTCGACCTACCGACGAGCGGAACATATCGGCTTGATGGTGAAGAAGTCAGCACACTTTCGGATGACGAACTCGCGCTGATCCGCAACCGCCGCATCGGGTTCGTCTTTCAAAAGTTCAACCTGCTGCCGCGCAGCACGATTTTGGCGAATGTCGCACTGCCGCTGACGTATGCCGGAGTCGGCAAAAAAGAGCGAAACGACCGCGCCGCGCATGTGCTGGAGTTGGTCGGCTTAGGCGACCGCTTGAGCCACCGCCCGAACGAACTCTCCGGCGGGCAGCAGCAGCGCGTCGCGATTGCGCGGGCTTTGGTCAACACGCCGTCGATGGTGCTGGCGGATGAGCCAACAGGCAACCTTGACAGCAAGACGGGTGATGAAATCTTGGCGCTGTTTCGGGAACTCAACCGCGATCAGGGGATCACGCTGGTGATCGTCACGCACTCGCCGGAGATCGCCGCCGAATGTCCGCGCAATATCCGTATCCGCGACGGCTTGATCGAAGCGGATGTGATGACCACGCCGGAATCAGACGGCGAACTTGAGGATGCTACGCTCCTCTTGGAGGTGGACGCATGAACGCGACACAGACACTTCAGCCGAACCCACGCCTAACATTTTCGGATGTGCTGGCGCTGATCGGCGCGGCGGCAGTGATCGCCGGATTCGGTATCTACACTGCCAGCGGAATCCGCTCGGTGATCTTGATCCTCTTGGGCGGTGTGATCGCCGCCGCCGGATTGATCGGCGGGATCATGCGTCCGGCTTGGAAGCCGAACACGCGCTTGATCCAGTTGATCGGCGGCTTGATCGCGCTGATCAACCCGGTGATGACGTTCAGCCTTGTGCGGAACGCCCCGGAAATCATCGTGACGCGCACGATGGGACTCGCCTTTTGGCTGACGGTGATCGGCGCGGGGCTGCTCATCCTTCAGATTGTGTTTGCGCCTCGCCAGCCGAAAGCGCCGAAGCGCGCACGCCGACTAACCGCGCCGGTTACGTTTACGCCCGGTCAAAATATGGCGGTCGCGCTTGATGCGCTGCTGGCGAACAAATTCCGCTCGTTCTTGACGATGCTCGGCATCATCATCGGCGTGATGGCGGTCGTCGCCCTGCTCTCGATTGGCAAGGGCGCGGAGGACATGATCACGGATCGCATCTCCAGCGCGGGAACAAACACGGTCACGATCAGCCCGGTGACGGGTGTCGAGACGCTCACACTCGATGACCGCGACACGATCAGCGACCGCATCGACGGACTCAGTTATGTCGTGCCGCAGTACAGCGGTGCGGTCAACGTCACCTTTGAAGGTGAACTGCTCGGCACGCGGGCAATCGCTACCTATGCCGATTATCTTCCCGCGCTTCAACTCACGATGGACAGCGGGCGCTTTATCGATGAACAGGACGAACGCAGTTCGGCGCGGGTCGCGGTGTTGGGGATTTCGGCGGCGGACGAACTTTTCGGCGGCGTGAATCCGGTTGGGCGAACGGTGCGCGTGAACGGCAGCCGCTACGAAGTAATCGGCGTGATGGCAGAACGCGACGGCGGGATCAGCGCGGCTGACCCGAATCTGAATCTCTATGTCCCGCTTTCGACGGGCTATGACAACCTGTTCGATGCGCGCAGTGCGACAGGCGGCAGCCCGCTCTTGACCAGCATTTCGATCATCGTCACCGATGCCGATCAGATTGACTCGGTCTCTGAGCAGGTGACAAGTTTGCTGCGTGACCGTCACGGTCTTGACGCGGACGAAGACGCCGATTTCCGCGTGAGCGATCAACAGCAGTTATTAGATATCGCGGGCGAAGTCACCGCCACGCTGACGGTGATGCTGACGGCAATCGCGGGGGTTTCGCTCGTCGTCGGCGGGATCGGCATCATGAATATCAGCCTTGTATCGGTCACGGAGCGCACCCGCGAAATCGGGCTGCGGAAGGCAGTCGGCGCACGGCGCATTCAGATCATGGCGCAGTTTTTGATCGAAACGGTTGTCCTCGCCTTCATGGGCGGCGTGTTCGGCGTGATCGCCGGGATCGGCGCGGCGGCGCTGGTGAACGCCAGCGGCGTTTTCACCGCCTCGGTGACGACAGACTCGATTGCGCTTGGGCTTGGGTTTTCGGTCGTCGTCGGCTTGTTCTTCGGCGTGTATCCGGCGACACGCGCGGCGTCACTCCAACCGATTGAAGCACTGAGGTATGAGTAACAGCTCCTCACCCCCTGCCCCTCTCCAACCTTCGGTTAGAGAGGGGAGAAAAAAGGGTGTTTTGCTCCCCCTCTCTATCGCTTGCGATGGAGAGGGGGCGGGGGGTGAGGAGCTTTTTTGCAAGAGGGGAAGGGTAATACAGCGCATAGCATGAAACGAAATTGAACGATAGCAAACCACACATCACTATCACAGGAGCTTTCCAGATGAAACGTCTGATGTTTGTCCTTATGTTCGCCGCGTTGATCGCCGTACCGGTCAGCGCACAGGATCAAGAACCATTGGTGATCGGCGTGATCACCGCC
>JAPKMU010000425.1 GCA_026645745.1 Anaerolineae bacterium
CAGCGCGATAATGCCTTTATCCGCACCTGCACCATCCGCAACGACACTCAACCAGTCCGTTTCGATCGGGTCGCGCGCTTCGATTGCCTTGAGCAGCACACGCACGCGCCCATCATCGCCGTTGATATCAGAAACGACGCCGATCGTTGCCGTTACGTGATCATCCTGCGGCGGAACAGTCGGCGGTTGGGTGTCAATCTCGGTGATGTACCCCTTCGTTGAGTCGATTGTGTGGTTCGCGGATGTAATCACATATGCGCCGTTGACAGCGGGAGCGGCGTTGTTCATCCGAATGACTGCGCCCGGCTGCAACAGCGGATGACCGTCGATGACTGCCCACACTGAACGTTCTGCCGCTTGCCGCCGCCTTAGTTGTCCTGCCGAAAATGCCCGCGCGTGCTCTGCATCTGCGACGATTGCGTTAACGTGATAAAACACGTCGCCGCCATCTGCGCCACTTCCTGCGCTGTGAAGGGTAAAATCTTGTGGATGCCATCCCGCCGTGCGCACCTGCTCGTAGGCGTACAGGTGGTTAGCGGTAAAACGCGCCTCCAATACATTCCCCCCAACCGTGACCGGTAGAGGTTCACCCAACCCATCGAGCGTGAATAGGCGCAGCACTTCGTTAAGCACATAAAAAACCAGTCCCGCACGTTCGGCAGCTTGACCGAGGAAATCGAGATCGTTTTGTCCGTGCTGGAGTACCCAGCGCCAGATCGGACCATCCGCATCTATCGAGGCATCGAATCCGGCATCACGGCTGAACTGCCGAGCAAGATCAGCGGCGGTCACTTGAATGTGACTGCGGATGGATTGATGCCGCCGCAGCCGAACGAGCGCATCATAACCACGCACGCGGATTTCCTGTTCGCCGCGCGCGCCGTAGATATATTCAATCGCGGTGACTTCGCCAGCGAACAGCGGCACGCTGTATTCGCTTAGGCTGACTCGCAGCCCCATTCCCGGCTGAATATCCGGCAGTGCGCCGGGTGGATCAGAGAAAGTCAGTTCACACAGGCTGGGGAGCATCAATCGCTGCTGAACGCGCACGGCGATCAGGCTGCGTGGATCGACCGCGTAGCCGCCGATCTCAAGCTGAACCTGTGGCAATCCTACAATCGCCGTCATGATTGTTTACCGATTGGGGGAATAGTGAGGCGCAGCCCCGGCGTCAAATTCAACGGGTCACGAATTTCATTCGCGTTCGCGATCACCCTCCACAGCGCTGGATTACCGTAATAATGCGCGGCGATTTCGTCTAATCGTTCGGTGTCACCGCCGCTGCCCATGACCTCATGCACAACTGCATCCCGTTGTAGGAGAACCGGCTGTGCGACGGCGGTTAGCGGTTCACTGAGCGGCGGCGTGCGTATGGCAGAAGCCCCTTCATCAATGCGCAGCATACGCAGCCGCAGCCACGAACGACGCGGAATACCTTGTGAAGTGAAATCTTCCAGTCGTTCGCTGATTGCCGCGATCACACCGGGAAAGCTCCATACTTTGCCCCAAATGAAGCGCACATGATACGGCTGTACATACGCAGGAGCGGATGTCCGCTGTGTTTGGTTTTCGCTCAAATTCCACAGCGGCTGTGTCAGATTGCGTACATCATCCGTCATAAACGAGGAACCCAACAGCGTGACATCAAACAGCAGTGACATGGTAAGTTGAGTGCTGCCGCCACCCGTGTACAGCAGTGGATCATCACTTAAATACCGTCCCCCAAGCTGTCCGCTCAAGGTCGCGCGCTGACGAATCCCGGCTGTCCGCTGTACAGTCACATGTTCCGGGTTAAGCAGGCAGGTCACACGTTCTTGAGTCGCTTCGATTAAGAATGCTGCGCGTTCCATAGGGTGTTTGCTGCCAATTGTTCGCTATCAAGACGGCGTTGATATTTGGCTTTGAGCAATTCCGCTTCGTGCTGCGGCTCGCTCCCGTCGTCTAATAATTCGGGCAGTTCAACCCAATGATCACTGAAACCGCCGTAATGCGGTTCTGATGGGATGGAGGGGAATGATTGTGCCGGTACTTCCCGTGTGTCACCGTTGAGAATAGGCGGTATGGGATGAGCAGTTTGGAATGGGATCGGTGAGTTCGCCGTTTCGATGTCTTCAGAACCAGAGATGGCGCGTTTCAGGAGCGGTGTGTGTGAAATCCGCGACACATCCTCCGGAATAATATTCACCGCCCGATCGATCACGCCTTCAGGTGGACGATGCGGTACTTCCGCCGTTGATGAGCGAGCATAATGAGGATTCGTCTGCCGCCATGTTCGCGTTTCTAAATTCATGGCAGTCGCACCGCTCGAAGGCGGCGCAAGCAAATCACCGGGGGGGGCGTGTTGATTCTGTGGCGGGTCGGAGTGTTCGCTGCTTCTGGCGCTCGCCGGGTTTGTCCGTGCCTGTGCGGGGGTAACGGATGGAGTTGAAGCGGCACGGACAGGTTCAGCAGCGAGTAAATCTGAGCCTGTGCCCGCGCCAACCCACTTCGATGATTCAAATGACGGACGCGCCTGTTCAACCCGCCATGAATTCCGGTGCGCGGCGGCAATAGGCTGTTTCGCTTGTGCGGCGGGTGCGGCTTGCTGCACAGCGTGAACAACAGGCTCTTCCCCTGCTTCGATGAGCGCGGAATCCGGTTTGTCCGCATCTTGGCGCGTTTCGGCAGACTGCACCTCAGGAACGGTTAACTGTTGGATCGCATGCAGCCAGATCGCGCGCGGCGAGAGCGGCGGTTCACACGGCTCGTCAGCTTGCGGTTGGTTGGTGTCCGTGCTTCCGCTCACTGTCAGGGCGAAGTCAGGTGACAAATCAAAGCTAGGTGCGGGGGATGCCGCCTTCATATCAAATGTTTGCGCATCGCTTCCCATGTGTTCGCGGATGTACCGCAGCCAATGTTCTGGCGCGCCGTCACTTGATGACGACGGTTTATCAGCGCGGGTTGTGAGCAGTATCGTTTCGGTGCGCTCTGTCCATGCGACGATCCGGGAAGCCGCCAATCTCAAAACCAGTAACGCCCGTAAGATAAGCTTCTGGAGCATAGAATCTCCGTTAGCCTCGTGAGAGTTTGTCGTAAACCAGTGTGACGCTTTCGACTGCGAGTTCTTGCAGACGCGCATTAAGCATCGTGCCGCGCCATTCGCCCACCCAAGCATTCGTCAGGTTATAACGGACTTCTTCGGTTGCGCCGTCTGTATCGAGCACGATGATCGAGACATTACGCCGCACGGTCTTTCCGCTCATCGAAGTCATGAACCAGTCAAATAGTTCATCCGAGCGCGTCAGCCCGTATCGCAGCGTAATGTCCGCGTATTCAATATAGCCGGGCAGGGTGATTAAGGCTGCATTATTGCCACCTTCGCGGTATTTGATGGGCGTAACCCGCGCACCAATACCAGATACTTCGGTAAAATGTGCAACCGTGATGCCCGGCTGGAACGCCAGCTTAAAATTAAACGCGCGTAAAATGTCGTCAGCAGTTGCCATTATTGCGCCTCCCCTGTCGTCTGAGTGCTGGTTCCTTCGGCGTATTGGCTAATGCGGAATACCACAAATTCGGCAGGCTTCACGGGCGCAATTCCGACCAAGGTAATCACGTATCCCGCATCAATGCTTTCAGGTGGATTAGTTTCTTCGTCACATTTCACAAAAAATGCTTGTTCCGGGGTCGCGCCCATGAGCGCGCCAGAATTCCAGATGATGGTCAGGAACGCTGTTACGTCGCGCACAATGGATTTCCAGAGCGTGCGATCATTCGGTTCAAAGACAATCCATCGTGTGTTTTCTGCGATCGATTCTTCGATCATGTTGAACAAGCGGCGAACATTCAAATAGCGCCATTCGCTGGCGGTTGCCGCAAGCGTGCGTGCTCCCCAGATACGGACACCTTCCTGAGCGAACAAGCGAATGCAGTTCACGCTGGAACGATTGAGGATTTCCTGTTCTTGTCGCGTAATCAGGTAGGACAGTCCGATTGCGCCGCGAATCGATTCGTTCGCGGGTGCTTTATGAACGCCGCGTGTTCCATCTGTACGCGCCCAAACACCAGCAATGTGACCGGATGGAGGCACAAACACGAGTGCGCCTGTACTCGACAGCGGATCACGCACCTGAATCCAAGGATAATACAGCGCCCCGAATCCACCGTCTGATTGGCGCGGGCGCATGTTCGCGCGTCCTTCGCTGGGAATGAGCGAGTCAGGAGCTGTATCTGCCGCTGGTGCGTCTAGGACTGCCACACGATCTTTGAGGCTTTCACAATGTGTCAGGATTTCATCATATTCAACTACGGTGGTGAATCCGGGGGCGACAACAATCGCGATTTCGTCAAAGAGCGCAAGCGCTGTCAACCCATCACGCAGCAAACCGCGCCGAGCGTCAACACCTTGGATCGGGTCATTCACAGGGGCTGCTTCCTCGTCGTCTGCCGCGCCGCGCCGTGCGCGGGGGCGAGGTGCGTCGGTCATGCCCACATTGGCGATATAGCAGCGCGAACCACCATTTAAGAAAAA
>JAPKMU010000426.1 GCA_026645745.1 Anaerolineae bacterium
TCGCTTTATGCCCCTCACCCTGCTTGCTGCGCAAGCCGTCCCTCTCCCACGCAGGCGGGGAGAGGGACAACAACAGGCTCACGGTTCCCCCTCTCCCCGTTTACGTGGGAGAGGGGGTCAGGGGGTGAGGGGATTTTTCAAACGGCCTCTTAGCATTCAGCACGCATCAATTGAATAGACTATCGGACGTCAACCGCATGACTACCCTGCCGGGCAGCCCTTCTGAAGAAACACCTATTCCGCGTTTCCACCTCACCAATTTGTCTGTGCGTCTGATCACGGCGGCGGTGGTGCTGCCCATTGTGGTGATCATCTCGCTCGTCGGCGGGTGGGCGTTTGCTATCGCGTGCGGCGTCATCGCGCTGCTCGGCATGATTGAACTCCATGGAATCGGCTATGCATGGGCGAAGCGGCGTGGGCATCTCGATTTGGTGTCGTTTACCGGTGCAGCCGTGTTTGGTCTAGCATACATCGGCATTCCCACGCTCATGCTGATCACGGTGCGCAATCTACCCAACGGCGCGGTGTGGATCGCGCTGATCTACGCGCTGACATGGGGAACGGATACGTTCGCCTATATCGGCGGTCGGTTATGGGGAAAAGTCCCGCTTGCGCCGCGTATTTCGCCCAAAAAGACCCGCGAAGGTGCGATTACCGGCATCATCGGCTCATTTTTCGCCGGAATACTGGTGCTGCTCGTGACCGGCAAGTTTGATCCGGTGTTTCTGCCGCTGCTCATGTTAGCGCCTGCCGCTGCTATCGTGGGCGATTTGTTTGAAAGCGCGATCAAGCGCACCGCTGAAATCAAAGACTCGCATTTGACAGGATTCAACATTTTTCCCGGTCATGGCGGCGTGCTTGATCGGATCGATTCGCTGATCTTCGTCAGCACGCTGACCTTCATTTTTCTTCAGTTGGTACAAACGGGTGTAGCGCTATAAGGGGAATGGTCGCTACAATGGGCGTATTCATGTCATGTTTTTTTCGGAGTTGAACTATGGCTGCCAACACATCCGGCAAGAATCAAGCCCCGAACCGAGAAGAACTTCTGCAAATGGCGATTCGGACAGCCAAACAAGGCAACGCCGAAGCCGCCCGCGCCATGTTCAGCCGCATTCTGACGGAGGACAAGCGCAACGAACGCGCTTTGATGTGGATGGCGAAGCTTTCGGACAGTAAGTCGGAGCGCCGCCAATGGCTCGAAAAAGCAATTGAAGTCAATCCTGCCAACGAAATCGCCCGCGACGCGCTCAAGAAAATGGACTACAAAACGACTGCCAGTGACAACCGCACGCTGCTCGTTTTTGGCATGCTCGCGGGGATCATGATCGTACTGGCGTTGGTTGTAATCCTTGCGCTGTTTGTATTACCGGGCATGAGCGCCTAACCATTCATTACCCATGAGGAGACAAGCCCTTGGCTAGCAGAGGTCCCGATATTGGAGAACGGCTGCGTGAGGGAATCGAAGCCGCGCGGCGAGGCGACCGGATTAATGCGCGACGTTTGCTTCAGCAGGTGTTGATTCTCGATCGTGATAACGAAGCCGCCCTCATGTGGATGGCGTCGGTCGTCGATACCTTGGCGGAACGCCGTGCCTTCTTGGAACGCGCCCTTAAGGTCAATCCGAATAATCAACGCGCCCGCGAAGCACTAGAGCGCCTCGGCGGAACTGCCCCCGCGCGAACGGGTCCGGTTGTCGCGGATACATCCACGACTGCCGCGCGCCGAACAGGTTCGCGCCAAGGCATCAATCCCTACATCATCGCGGCGGCGGTCGTCGGCATCATCACGATTGTGATTGTCGGCGCGATTTTGCTGAATAATCGTCAAGCGCCGGATTCCAGCGCCGCTAATGCTGAAGCAACACTCGCGGCGATTATCCGCCCAGTGGATGCGACCGTCACCCCCGAACCCGCTCTCGCAACCGTGACGCCGTTCATCGGCGTGATCGTCACGATTGACCCGAATGCCGTATTCACGCTGCCCGCAACCTACACCCCGACCGATACGCCGCAGCCAACCGCAACCTTTACGGCTACACCGACGAATATTCCAGCGCGCACGTATGATTTGTTCTTCAGCGCCTATTCGTCCGCAGGTGAGTTCCCCGGCTTGTATCGCTCGATGGGCGACGGCACGCGCCTTCAGACGCTCGGTAATCCTTCCGACGGCTACAGCGATGTCGAATTTTCGCCGGATGGTGAGTGGATCGCGTTCGTGCGTGTGATCAGCGTAGGCGATGCGCCGCCAGCACCGCAGATTCTGCTCGCCCCGGTGGCGAACCTCGCAGAAGCAGCACCGATCACCAATCTTTCCAGTCCGACGCTGAGTTCGCCGTCGTGGGCACCAGATGGGCGGACAATCGTCTTTATCAGCGGCGAAGACGGTGATGCTGACGTGTGGACGATCAACCGCGATGGGAGCGGTTTACGTAAGATCACGTCGAATATCTATCAAGAAACGTCGCCATCGTACTCACCGGATGGTACGCGCATCATCTTCGCGTCCGATATGGACAGCCCCGGTTTCCCTGAAGTCTATGTGTTCGACATGACGACGAACGGCACGACGCGGCTGACCGACGAAGGCGGGAGCAATTACGCCCCTGCGTATTCGCCGGATGGCAGCCAGATTGTGTTTGTGAGCACGCAAAACGGCGATAGTGATCTTTACGTGATGGATGCTGATGGTCAGCGCAAATTCCTTGTCACGATTGATGACGCGGGCGCAGAAGATCGCGCGCCGGTCTACACGCCGGATGGAGCGTATATCGCGTTTATCTCCAACCGCAGCGGAGCATTCGCGCCGCATCTGCTCAACGTGCGCACGGGCGAAATCACACCGATCACCGTTAGCGATCAAGAAGTTCAGTCAATTACCATCAACCCTGCCTCTTTCCGGAGACAGTAGAGGAGACGCAAGCACGTGAGCAGCAGTATTCAAGAACTTCTCCGACGGGGAATCGAAGCGGCACGCACAGGTGATCGCACTCTTGCGCGCGACTTGCTTCAACAGGTGGTTGATCAAGACGAAAAGAACGAAAAGGGATGGTTCTGGTTGGCGTCCGTCGTGGAATCCGAAGAGGAACGGCGCGTCTGCCTGAATAACGTTCTGCACATCAACCCGAATAACGAAAAGGCACGTCAAGCGCTGGACGCTATCGAAGCGAAGGCGCGCAAAAAAGCAAACGAGGAAGAAGTCGCACCGGGAATCACGCGCAGCGCCCTCACGTTGATTGTGGGCGGCGGTGTGCTGGCGATCATCGTGATCGTAGTCGCGTTCGCCGCAATCGTGATCAGCAACAATAACGCGGCGGCGGCGATGCGTGCCGAAGATACGCGGGTCGCCAGCGAACGCACAGAATTTTCGCAAACGGCGACACAAGGCGCGCTGATCATCACGCAAACGTTTGAGGCGATGGCGACAGATACGCCCGTCGTCACGCCCACATCAGATCGTGCGACACTGCCGCCGACATGGACTCTAATTCCGACTGAAACGCCGATTCCGACGGCTGCTCCGCTCGCACCCGTGACCGGACTCACCGGGAATATCGCGGGTTATAGAGGACGCGACGTACTCAACAACGGCTATCTGAGCGTCGGCTACTACAACATGAGTCAGGGCGGCACGTTCGTCCCGATCAATAACGAATACGGGCGCGATGTCAGCTTCACGCCGAACGGTCAGCGCGTAGTCTATGCCCGCTATGATCAACTGACATTCAGCAGCGTGTTGGAGACGGTCAACGCCAACGGCACGAGCGTGGATGCGATTGATATTTCCAGCGCGGCCGTACCGATTATCAACCCACTTCAGCCGCGTTACAGCGACAATGGGCAGTTGATCGCCTTTGTTGCCCGGTCAACCGGAGTGACTTTCCAAGTGTTCGTGTATGACCAGATGAACAACGAAATCCGGCAGATCACGAACGATGACTCTGAATACAGCTATCCTGATATTTCACCGGATGGTACGCGGCTCGTCGTTGTTCGTGACGACGTGAACAGCGCTAATCCCGGCGCAGACATTGTGACCATCGATATCAGCAGCGGTGGGCAAGTGCCTGTGACGAACGACAAAGGCGCGTTTATCGAAACCATGCCGCGCTGGTTGGATAGCAATAACGTCGTGTACTCGGTTGCGCCATCAACCGACCCGGAGAATTACGACTTGTTCTACCGTCCCGCCAACGGTGGTGGAACACCGCTCCCGTTCACGCGTGAACCCGGCGCGGAGTTGTATGCGGTGATCAGCCGTGATGGTCAGCATATCGCCTTCGCCAGCGACCGCACCGGTAACTGGGATATCTATATCTACACCATCGCCACCAATTCGATTGCACAGCTCACCCAATCCCCTGAGCCGGATTACCCGACCGACTGGTGGCAGCCGTAACGCTGATTCACCCCTCTCTCACGCAAGCGGGTAGAGGGGGCGACACTAAATCCTCACCCCGTCGCACCTTCGGTGCGCCACCCCTCTCCATCGCAAGCGATAGAGAGG
>JAPKMU010000427.1 GCA_026645745.1 Anaerolineae bacterium
TCGTCCGCACATCCGAATCACGCAGCAGTCGATCCAGCGCTGCCGTGAGCACCGCTGAATCACGCGGCGGGGCGAGAATACCCGTTTCGCCATCGAGCACAATTTCAGGGATCGCACTCACCGCGCTGGCGATCACCGGGACGGCGTTCGTCATCGTTTCGAGCAAAACCAGCCCGAAGCCTTCCCATAAGCTCGGCATCAGGAACACATCGAAGGCGCGGTTTAAGCGCTCAATATCCGTCCGCCAACCGAGAAAATGCACCCGATCTGTGAGACTCCGCGCTTGACGTTCGAGTTCGGCGCGCAAACCGCCGTCTCCGGCAATCACCAAATGCGCTGTCGGGTGATTCAGCGCGGCGAATGCTTCGATCCCGTAGGCAAAGCCTTTTTGCGGGATCAGCCGCCCGACCATGCCGACAATCGGCGCATCTGGCGCGATTCGCAATTCCGCCCGCACTGCCGCCCGATCCGCTGCTTTTTGCGCCGGATCAAGCGGCACGGCGTCGATTCCATAGCGAATCGTCGTGACTTTATCCGGCGGCGCGCCTTCAACATCGATGCAGAAGCGCCGGATCGCGTCCGAAATGCCGATGCCCGCGTCCAGCATCCGCCACTGCGCACGGTGGATCGCGCGCCAATAGGTTTTCCGGCGGAATTCGTCGTCATTGTGGCGGCTGGTGATCACATGGGAGACACCTGCCAGTTTCGCCGCCGGAATGCCGTAGAGATCAGCGTGAAGCAGGTGTGTATGGACGATCTCCGGCTGATTTTGCCTAAAATACGCTCGCAGCCGACCGATCAAGCCGATGTCGGCATTCGAGTGGATCACCATGCGTTCAAACGGAATGTCCGCGCGTTCGGCTTCGATTCGCAGCGCCTCTACCGGATTATCCGGCTCAACCAGCGCCAGCAGGCGCGCATCGACTCCGCGATCACGCAAGCCGGGAATCAGCGTGAGCAGATGCCGCTCCGCCCCTGCTACGCCTGTTACTTTGATCACATGCTGCACACGCATGAGGGATTCGCCGCCCTTAGAGCTTTGCTGCCATGTAAGCCTTGAACCATTCCAGCGTGCGCGCTAACCCGGTATCAAAATCGACGATCGGGCGGAAATCAAGCAGATCGACCGCCTTATCAATCGCGGCGCGGCTGTGCTTGATGTCGCCTGTGCGCGCGGGGAGATGCGCCGGGGCAAGCTGAGTGCCCAGCAGCACATTCATTTTGTCCACCAGTTCGATCAAGGTGACGCGCCCACCGGTCGCCAAGTTCATCACCTGTCCGGCGGCGTGCGGCGCGGTCAGCGCGAGTAAGTTCCCGTATACGACGTTATCAATGTAGGTGAAGTCGCGCGACTGTGTGCCGTCACCGTAGATCGTCGGCGGCTGACCTTTCAGCATCGCCGCCGCGAATTTCGGGATCACCGCCGCGTATTGGCTGGTTTCGTCTTGGCGCGCACCGAATACATTGAAGTAGCGCAGCGCGACCGTTTCCAAGCCGTACACCTGTGTGAACGCTTGACAATAATATTCGCCTGCCAGCTTGCTCACACCGTAAGGCGAGAGCGGGCGCGGGGACATCGATTCTTCTTTGTATTCCGCGTCTACATCACCGTAAGCAGACGACGACGCGGCATACGCCACCCGTTTGATCCCGTTTTCTTTCGCGGCGATCAAAACGTTGAGCGTACCGGTTACGTTCATCTCATGCGTGGTGAGCGGATCGTCAATACTGCGCGGCACGGACGGGAGCGCCGCTTGATGCAGCACATAATCCGCCCCGTTGAAGATTTCGCGCAGCGCAGCAAGATCGGTGATACTCGCTTCGTAGAACTCGTAGCTGTCCGGCGGCAGATGCGCCAGATTGCTCCGTTTACCTGTCAAAAGGTTGTCGATCACGCGGACGCGCTGACCATCTTTGACCAGCCGTTCGACCAGATGCGAACCGATAAATCCCGCGCCGCCTGTTACGATGTAGGTTTGCTGCGTCATAGTTTTCCTGTATGCTGCATCAACGTTTCTGATACTTCCCGCGCACCCAAACCATCAGCGCGAAAAAGCCCGCCATCGCGCCCAAGCCGATCACGCCGACGATAAACGCGGTCTGCGGATCAAGTGTGCTGACGAGGAATGCCAGCGCACCGAACAGGATCGCCAGCCCGTATAAGATGAACAGCGTCACGCGCTGGTTGAATCCCATACTCATCAAGCGGTGCGACGAATGATCTTTTCCGCCTTGAAACGGCGACCGTCCTTCACGCAAGCGCGTGAACACGACGAGCGTGGTATCGGTCAGTGGAACGGCGAGTACGAGGATCGGCACCATCCATGTGACGTTGAGCGGCTGCGTTCCGAATTCAAGCTTGATCCCCAGCGCCGCCAGCACAAACCCGAGCACGAGCGCCCCCATATCGCCCATGAACAGGCTCGCGGGGTTGAAGTTGTAGATCAAAAAGCCGACCGCGCTCCCCGCCAGCGCCGCCGCCAATGACGAAACGAGCGTCAGCCCTTCGTTGAATGCCAGCAGCGTGAACCAACTCGCCGCGATTCCCGCCATACCCGCCGCCAAGCCATCCATGTTATCCATGAAGTTGAGCGCGTTGGTTAAGCCGACCACCCAGAACAGCGTGAGCAGCATATCGAGCGGGGCAATATTAAACAGGTGGATTTGAATACCCGCCAAAATCAGAACGACTGCGGCGGCAGACTGCGCGACTAAACGGACGACGACGCCAAGGTTATAGCGGTCATCCGCCAACCCGACGATGGCGAGCATCCCCGCGCCGCTCAAGACCGCGCCGAGTTCAACGATGTGCTGCGGAGGGCTGAATAAGAGCAGGGAAAGCGCGAACGCACCGTAGATCGCCAAGCCGCCCATGAGCGGTTTTGCTTCGACATGAATTTTGCGCTGTGGGTTTGGCTTATCGACCACGCCGAGCTTGAAGGCGATAATCCGCGAAAGCGGCGTCAAGCTCAAGGATGTAATAAACCCGACCACGAGGATCGGGACAAATTGCAGGGAATCCATACATCATCCTTCAGAACTGCCGGGGGAAGTATACTCTATTTTGTTGTGACATGAGATGTAGGGATCAGGTTCGCCGCTGGATTAACAGAAACGACTCAACGCAAAGGCGCAAAGATGCCGCCACAAGTCAAACCCCTTTGCGGCTTCGCGTCATTGCGCCTTTGCGTTATGTTTTTGTCGTTGCCTTGGTTTTGATGCGTTGTTCAGCGGGGAGTGGGTTACGCCATCGTCAGGACAACGCACCCGGTTCTCCCGCCCGCTTCGACGTAGCGGTGCGCGTCGGCGGCGCGTTCGAGCGGGTAGCGGCGGTCGATGATGCTCTTGAGCGTGCCCGCTTCCGCCAGCGCTTTCACTTCAAGCAGTGCCGCTTGTGATTCTGCTGCCATCGCGCAGATCACCTTTTTGCTGCTAAAGCGGGATGTCCACAGCATTTGAAGCACCTGCTTCATCTTAAAACTCGCCAGCAGATAGCGCCCGTTCGGGGTGAGCGATCGCTTGCAGCGCCCAAACGAACTCTTGCCCAACACATCGAAGATCAGATCGTAGGTCTCGCCGTTTTGGGTGAAGTCCTGCTTGGTGTAGTCGATCACCTTGTCCGCGCCCAACGCTTTGACGAAACCGACGCGCGGTGTACCGCAAACGGCGGTGACATGCGCGCCCGCCTGCTTGGCAAGCTGAAGCGCCGCCGAGCCGATCCCACCAGATGCGCCGTTGATCAGCACGCGCTGTCCCGGCTGAATATGCGCGTTTTTGAGCAGACCCATCGCCGTGATCGCGCCGTAGGGCAGGGCGGCGGCTTCTTCATAGCTCATGTTTTGCGGCTTGTGCGCGACGACTTCTTTTTCGCTGACGCACAAATACTCGACATTCGCGCCCATGTTTTGCGCACGATACCCGAACACCGAATCGCCTACCTTGAAGTGCCTCACATCTTTGCCAGCGCTGACCACTTCCCCGGCGTATTCACTGCCAAGAATGCCCTTGCGCGGACGGTTGAACCCGAACGCGAGACGGGCGGGCAGCCAAAAGACGGCGGGCATCGAGAAACTGCGCGGCGTCACGGCTTTGAAGTTGCGCGCCAGCAGATCGCCAAAATTGATATGAACGGCGTGAATCTTGACGAGAATCTGATCGTCCTTCGGGACGGGTTGGGCGATGTCCTTGACATGCAGGACTTCCGGTGAACCGTATTCGGTGTACATCACTGCTTTCATGAGCCTTGTTCCTTGTGTGTGCGTGAGCTAGTCGGATAATTCGATATAGAACACGTCTTGAAGTTGAACCTCAAAGACGAGGGCGATCCGAAACGCGAGTTCCAGCGACGGTGAATAATTCCCTTTTTCGATGGCGACAATCGTCTGCCGCGTCACCCCGGCTTGATCGGCTAACTGCTGCTGAGTCATCTCGGCGCGATCAAAGCGCAGACGGCGAATGTGATTCTTGATGATGATCTTCTGCATGTTAGAAGCCCCGGCGGTA
>JAPKMU010000428.1 GCA_026645745.1 Anaerolineae bacterium
GTGCGCCCCGCTCCCTATGTCGTGATCGATGCGGCGCGCGAACTTCGCCTGCGCAAGCCTGAACAACTTGAAAAAGTGCTGCGCGTCCAGCTCAACGAAGAAGTCCGGCGCGGAAATGTCGTCGCCGGGAAAGTCCGCCGCAATGGATCGCCCGTGCGCGGGAAAAGTGTCGTCGCGCCGCGCAGTGGAACCGTCGTCTACATCGGGCAGGGACGGATCATCATTCAAGAAACGCCTGATCCGGTCGCGGTCGAAAGCGGCTTGAACGGGACAATCGTCGCCGTCAGCGAAGGGCGCGGTGTGAGCATCGAAACGTATGCGGCAGTGCTGCAAGGCGTTTGGGGCAACGATAAGCGCGCGATAGGCGTGCTGCGCGCCGAACCGGATGACGGGCTTGAGCAAATTTACACCGACGAGATGAACAGCGAATATCGCGGCGCAATTGTGGTGACGCGGCGCTCGCTTCAGCCCGTGACGCTCGATGTGATCGAGGCACAGGGACTCGCCGGGGTAATCGCGCCGAGTATGCCCGCCGATCCAGAACTGCTCCAGCGCGCATTAGGGATGAAAGCCGCGATCGTGCTCACGGAGGGATTCGGCGCAGCGCGCATGAACACGACTTATGTCCAATTCTTGGGTGAAGTCGAAGGGCGGCAGGTGATGATCGACGCGGCGCTCCCGTCCGCGACCGCGCCCAACCCGCCGGAAGCGATTATCACCGTGCCGCTGCCGGGTGAACGCCCGATGATGTCCCCGGCGAATATTCGACTGCGCCCTTCGATGGAAGTGCATGTCGTCAACGGCGATGGTTCGACCGTAACCGGGACTGTTGTCGATTTGCCAAAAGACCCGGTTGTGTTAGACAATGGTCTTCGCGTACCATGTGCGCTGGTCGAACTTTCGACAGGCGAAACGCGTTACGTCCCATTGGCAAATCTCGAAGTTTATGGGTAGAACTAAGATAAGTAGGGTGTGAACACCCCTGATAGGTTTTTTTCGGCATCGGTTCGGCTTTATCCTGCCCGCACCTCATAAGGGGGACGCATGACGGATAACAACAATCGCGACGACGAGTTCGAGTTTGACGATTTTTTTCCTGAAGACGACCAAACAGGCGATATCGATCTCGGCGACGACGACGGTCCTCCTATAACCGGCGAATACGACCAAGATATGCCCGTCATGGACACCGAGCCGGAGCGCAGCAACCGGACGTTTGTGATCCTCGCGGTGGCGCTCATCCTCCTGTTCGTGATCGGCTTGGTGGCAATTCTGATCCTCGCTTCCCGCGACACCGGACCAAGCGAAGCCGAGCAAAGCGCGACGGCAGGGTTCGCCACGAACGAATTTATCGCGCAGTTGGCGCTCGAAACCGCCACGCAGGACGTGATCAACATTCAGTTGACGCAGACCGCGCTGGCATTCTCGCCAACGCCGACGGATACGCCGCAGCCAACCTCTACCCCAACCGAAACGGCAACGTTTACGGCGACCTTCACCGGTACGCCGGACTTGACCGCGACCGCCGTGTTTGAGGCGCTCGATGCAGTGGCGCGGACGCAAACCGCGCTTGCCGCTTCACCGACGCCGACGATCACGCTGACTCCGACGGTTCCGCCGGTCGATCTGCAAGCACTGTACGCGACCGAAGCGGCGCAAGCAACGAGCATCGGCGCGTTCCAAGAATCGGCGTATGCGACTCTGCAAGCACTGGCGACACTCGCCGCTGGCGGCGCGATTGATCAACCCGGAATCGGTGGTGTGATTGCGGATCAAGCGGCAACACTCGCCGCCATCCAAGCGCAAGATGCCCTTGTCGATCAAGCAGTCGATCAGCTTGACCGCGCGCTGGCTACGTCCGCCGCGCTGAATGCGACGCTGGCGTTTAACCTCGCGCTGGCGACATCGAATGCGCCGGGATTGCAAGGCAACCTTGCTACGCCCGCCGCGCAAGCAACGCTGAACGCGCTCACCATTCAAGCGACCTTGACCGCGCTTGCACCGGATGATCCGTCACTGCCGCCCGCAACAGCGACCGCTCTCGCGGAAGTCCCCGGCTTGCTCACGCCGGAAGGCTTGGCGACTCAGAATGCGCTGGCGACCCGTCTCGCATTCGTGGAAGCCGCGCTCGGCACGCTGACCATCCCGACGGAGACACCCGTGCCAGTCGAACCGACAGCAACGGTGGACACGTCGATCCCGCCCGCCGCGCTGACCGCAACCGCGATTGTTCAGGGGTATTTGACCGAAACGGCACAGGCGCAGATTACGCCCGTCACCGAAACGCCGATTGCACCTGCCGGGGCAACCACCCCGCCGTTCATCGTTCAAGCGACGACGCCCGCAGAACTACCGGATACGGGTCTGTTCGATGATGTGTCGAGCGGCGGCATTGGTGTCCTGTCGATTGCGCTGATCGGTTTGGTCGGTGTCATCGTCGCCGCCCGCGTGATGCGCAACCGGAAATAAATAAGCGTCTCGCCCCTCTCCCACGTAAGCGAGGAGAGGGGGCGACACTAGATTTTTCACCGACTGCTCCTCACCCCCCTCTCCAAACCTTGTTTAGAGAGGGGGGTGAGGATTTAGCGCGCAGCAATCCCCGTCAGATTTTCAGAAATCCACCCCATGCGTTTCGACACGATCAAAATTAGTTCATATCTCGTGTATATGCTTCAAGGGCAGCGTCCACGCCTTGAAGTCCTCGTTGATGGCGGCGATATTCTCCATGTGCGCGTGAACGACGGCAGCGAGATCATGATCTACTTGATCGAAAGCGACATCACCGATTACGAAATCAAAAATATCGTCAACGAAAACAGCGCCCGCCGCGTGTACAGCCTGTTTATTTTGTGGTGTGATCTGCTGCTGCCGCGAGACGGCACGTACTACATCCCCGATGATTGGATGCGTATTTTGCTGGCGCTGCACGGCGACAAAATTTACGCCTTCGACGCTTACGACGCGGAGGCGTTTATCTTCCCGATCTTCTTCGACGGCATCGGCGCGGCGCGCGATATTCGTCACGGCGGTGCAATCGACGCGCAGTTCTTGAACGTTAAGCGGATCAAAACGCCGTTTTCGCCGGATGAATGGTACGTCGCCAATTTCGACATCGCCGCCGCACCTTCGACCCCGCTTGCACCCTATTTTGATCTGCTGGGAATCAATCCGACGACGGATCGCGCCTTGATCAAGCGCGCGTATCGTGCCGCCGCACGCCGCTTTCACCCGGACTTGAACGACACCGACGAAGCGCACCACCAGATGCAGCAGATCAACGAGGCGTATGCGCGGATTCTTCGTGTGTTGGACGAGCAAGACAAGCCCTTGTAGGACATTCCGCCCATCTTGACAACACATGTGAAACGGTTTATGAAAGGTTATAGGAATTTCAGATTCTAAATTCTGTATTAATAATACTCCAACACCGCTGTTAACAAGGTGGAGTGTCCAAGATGGTCAACTGGCATGTAATCTCAGACGTAGGTATGGTTCATTCAGGAATTGGCGCGGGAAACGTGCTCGGATGCCCTTACCTGTTTGTTGCAGGGCGCAACCAAACGACGCCCGATGAAACGGCGGACGCTTCGCGGGGCGGGCGTGTGTGGATCGGTATTCCGCAGGATGGCAACTTGTTCAGCGATACCCGCTGGAAATGGAATATGCGCTGGGAGCCGCTTTTCCAAAAGCGTGATGATCTCCAAACGGATGCCGCTCCGGTGGTGAGCGCACCTTGGGGGATTCCTGTCGTGTTCATCAAGACGGCGGGCGATGGGCGCATCTTCTACACAAGCTATGAATTGGGGCAGGCAACGCCTTGGCGCGAAGTCGGCGGTGTGACGGATCAGCCGGTTGGCACGGCGGGCGCGAGCTTCAACGGAAAGACGTATCTCTACCTGTTCAAACGCAACCCGATTGACGGGCAGATTTATTACACTCGCTCCGGTGATCGCGGCGAGGCAAAGACGTGGGAAACGTGGCGCGTGATCCCCGGCGACCTCAAGACGAAGAAATCCCCGGCGGCGGCGGTCATGCCCGCTCCGGGTGGGCGTATTCTGTGCGTGTTCGCCAAGCGCGATAACAACACCATCGCCTACACCGCCACGCTCGACGGTGTGCGCTGGAGTGCATGGCGCGATCTGGTCGTCAACAACGCCCCCGTCCAGATGTTGGGACGGCTTGCGCCGACAGCGTTCACATGGCAGGACTCGATTTATGTGCCGTTCGTGCCGCCGAAGGTCGAAACGAATATCGTCAAGGCGGCGGTGCTGACCCCAACCGTGCAGGATGACAAAGTCGTGAATGCGCAGTGGTCGGTCATCGACCTGTGCCCGATTCCAACTGAATTCGATCACGGGATCGTGATGGGCGGCTACCGCAACAGCGAAGCGAGCTATTTGTTCGCTATGTTCCACGCAACCGCCGGAAACGCGGCTGTCGTCTCGCGTGCCGAGGCGGTCAAACCTGTCTTTAAGTAGACAAAAGCATCCACCCAAAACGTA
>JAPKMU010000429.1 GCA_026645745.1 Anaerolineae bacterium
CGTATAAAGCTTCGGGGGTCGCGTCCATCACGTCATGCCCGACCGAGCCGTGTACGTGGGTATCGACAAAGCCATCAAGCAGCCATTTGCCATCGGCGTCGATCACTTCATCACAATCATGGAGAGCGGGAGCGTTATACCCGCTTCCAAGCACTTTTCCGTTTTCATAAGCCAGCCAACGGCGCTTATGCGGTGCTTTTTCACTGCCCGCGTCAATGTTGTAAATCAGCGTTTTCATATGAGAGCCTTTTGGGTTGAAGCACAAAAGTATTCACGGATGAACCTCCCCCTAACCCCCTCCACTTCGTAGAGGGGGAACTCTGCTGAGTGTGACTCCCCTCCTTGCGCAAGCGGGGAGGGGCTGGGGGAGGGGTTCTCCTTACACCGTATTCGTGACCTTGCTCAAACCGGTCGGCGCGTCAAGCGAGTTCCCGCGCGCCGCTGCCCATCCCATCGCCAGCATTTGACCCGGAATCACGCACACCAGCGGACTCAGCCATTCTTCGACCGCCGCCGTTTTGATGAAGTGGGACGCGAGCGGCGCGGCTTCGTCGCTGTCGCTGATCACAATCGTATCGGCGCTGCGATCTTTCATCTTCTGGATCAAATCATGCAGCAGGGGATACGGAACACCGCTCGGATTCACGACGATTACCGGGAAACCGGGCTGAACCACCGCGATCGGTCCGTGCCGGAAGTCGGCTTCGCTGTATTCTTCACCGGGGACGTAGCACAATTCTTTGATCTTCAAGCTGATCTCATACGCCGTCGCATAATTAAAGCCGCGCCCAAGCACAGCATAACGCGACAAACTGCCATAATTCGGAGTCCATTCGAGCAGTGGGCGCGCGAGTTCGAGCGTGTGCCGCATCGCCGCAGGGACATGCGCAAGCGCGCCATCAAAGCCCGCGCCGTCGCGGATCGCTGTCGTGAGCATCGCCATTGCCATCAGTTCAGCGGTGTAGGTTTTGGTCGCCGCGACCGCGTGTTCTTTTTCGGCGTGCAGCGGCAGGTGATACGACGCCAAGCCCGCCAGCGGTGAATTGGGATCATTGGTGATGCTGACCGTGATCGCGCCTTCGGAGCGCGCATCGGCGATAACTTGGCGCACATCTTCGCTTTGCCCGCTCTGCGAGATGCCGATCACGAGCGCTCGCCCCATACGCGGCGGAGTCTTATACAGCGTATGCAGCGACGGCGCGGCAAGCGCCACTGTCCAGCCGATCTGACTACCCATCAAATACTGCGCATAACGGGCGGCGTTGTCGCTCGTGCCGCGCGCGGCGATCACGACATATTCCGGGTTGAACTGGCGGATCGCTTTGGCGATTGCCAGCACATGCGCGCTTTCGCGTTCGAGCAGACGTGCCGCAGCGTCCGGCTGTTCGTGAATCTCGCGTTCAAGGTGAGAGGTCATCATGAGGTTTGTTTCAGCTTTCTTTTCTCAAATCGTGCATAGCTTTTACGCTCAAAACGTTCTGCTGCTGTGATGCAGCCCAACAGCCACACGCCGCCCGCCGCATACCCCGCCAGTACATCCGATAAAAAATGCACGCCCAGCGCCATCCGGCTGATCCCGATCATCACGACGAGCAGCACGCCGAACGTGACCGCGAAGGCGCGTGCATGAAACGACTCAAGGCGGCTCCACAAGAAATACGTCAGCATCCCGATGGTGATCAGCGACAGCATCGCATGACCGCTGGGAAAGCTGTACGAATTCAGCACCGCAATCGGGTCAACAAAGACCGGACGCGGACGTGCGAATACTTCTTTGAACAGCGTGTTCAACAGGAATCCACCGATCAGCGCCGCCAGCCACACCGTCAGCGAAAGCCGCTGGCGCTTGAGAGCGAAGTATGCTCCGGTCAGTGCGCCGATGACCAGTAAACCCTGCATCCCGATCATGCTCAACACGCGGTAAAAAATGATCGTCTCTGGCGTCGCTTGACTGTGAAGCTCGTTTGCCAGCGCGATATCGATTTGAACCAGTGTATCCTGCTCGTTTATCTCATCTGCGATTGCGGCGAAGATGCCGACGCACAACAAACTTGCCACCAAGCCAAGCGCCAACGGCAGCGTGATCTGCCCGACAATCGGCAGGCGGTTGATCAAGGCGCGCAGGCGTTCGATCATGGACTAATGCCCAATCGCCTGCAAGCCGACCGCGCCCGCCCCAATCGCTTGACGGGTACATTCCGGCTTGCTCAAACGCAGTTCGGTGAACAATTCCGGCAGCGCGTATTCACTCGCCAGCGCAAGCACGCCGTCGGTGAGCAAATCCCATGCCGCCAGCCCGAACCCGCCGCCTAAAACGATCAAATCCGGGTTAAAAACTGCCGCGCAGATCGAGATCGCCCGCGCCAAACCGCCGCGCATCTCGTCGATCAACATGCGCCCGAACGCATCGCCCGCCCGCGCCGCCGCCAAGATCGCCGCCGTCGTCGGCTTGTCTTCGCCAGCCGAAAGTGTGCTTTCCGGGTGATCATGCCGCAGTATGCCTGCCGCGTGCGCTAATCCTGTCCCACTCAGGAAGGTTTCCAGACAGCCGCGCCGACCGCATGCGCACCGCCGCCCATTCGGATCGATCATCAAATGACCGATCTCCATCGCCAGCCCGCGTGATCCACTCACCACACGGTCATTGATCACCGCCGCCGATCCCAACCCTGTACCGATAGCGAGATACACGAATGCCGCCGAGTTTTTGCCCGCGCCAAAGCGTTTTTCGCCTAATGCTGCCGCTTTGAGATCATTTTCAATCGCAATCGGGACATCAAGCCGTAAACGTTCGCGCACGCCTTCGCGGAGCGGTACGTTTTGCCAATTCAGATGTACCGAATTTTCAATCATGCCCGCTTGCTGATTCACCAGCCCGGTGCAGCCGATCCCGATGGATACGATCTCACCGGGAGCATGTTCCGCAAGCGCGCCTACACTCCCCGCGATCCGGTCGAAAACTGCCGCCGCACCATCTTGCGGAGCGGTTGGCACGATCACATCGCGGATCACATGTCCGGCGCTGTCCATCAACACACAATCGATCTTCGTCCCGCCAATATCCACGCCTACTGCGTACACGCTTCATCTCGCTTGCTTGACATCATCCCATACGAGGGTTATGGTAACGCCGAATTTGCGATAAGAAAAACTGGTCGTCTCTCATGCTCCAATTCATGCACAGCTTTCGCGGCAAAACCGCTCCTCCCGGCATCCTCAACGGTCTGCGCGACGGACGGATCAGCAGTTTTTGCCTATTTGCGTATAACGTCGAATCGCCCGCGCAGCTCCGCCAGTTGAACGCGCGCTTATATGCCGCCGCCGCTGAAGGTGGACATCCACCCCCGATCATCGGTATCGATCAAGAGGGTGGGCAGTTGATGGCGATCACTGCCGGAGCGACCGAACTCCCCGGCAATATGGCGCTCGGTGCGACCCGATCCCCTGAACTGGCGTATGCGGCGGGGCAGGTGCTGGCGCGTGAACTGCTGGCGATGGGCGTGAACATGAACTTCGCCCCATCGGTCGATGTGAACAACAACCCGATGAATCCGGTGATCGGCACGCGCTCATTTGGCGAAAATCCGGCATTGGTGGGATCGCTGGCTGTGGCGATGATTCATGGCATGCAAGAAATGGGCGTGATCGCTACCGCGAAGCATTTCCCCGGTCATGGGGATGTCGCGGGTGATACACATTTTGGCGGCGTGTATGTCGATCATCCCCTGCTGCGGCTGACCGAAGTCGAACTGCCGCCGTTCAAAGCCGCGATTGACGGCGGCGTAGGGGCGGTGATGACAGCGCACATCAACGCGACCGTGCTTGATCCCAATCATCCTGCGACGCTCTCCCCGATCATTTTGCGCGAGCTTTTGCGCTCACGCATGGATTTTCAAGGGCTGGTGATCACCGATGCGATGGACATGCACGCCGTCGCAAGGTTGGGGCGTACCAATGCCGTTTGTCAGGCGCTCAACGCGGGGGTTGATCTCGCACTGCTCGGTCATATCCCTGCGCAGTTGTTCTTCGCCAAGATGATCCCGTATACGCCAAATCCCGAAAGCGTGCGCCGCATCCATGAGGCGCGCTCACGCCTGCCGAAATGGGACGATCTCCCCTCGTTAGATGTCGTCGGGTGCGCGGAGCATCAGCAGGTCGCGCGAGAAATCGCAGAAAAGTCGATCACGCTGGTGCGCGATGTGGGACGGCTGCCGCTCAAGCTGAGTCCTGATGCGCAAATCGCGGTGGTGACTGTGCAGCCAGAAAATCTCACGCCAGCGGATACGTCCGCCGATGTGAAGATTGGGTTGGACGCGGCGATCCGGCGCTATCACCCGCGCACATCGGGGATTCAACTGGCGCGCGGTGCTGAACCTGCCGAGGTGCGCGCTGTCGCCAATGCCGTGAGCGATGCCGATGTGATCATCATCGGCACGATCAACGCGGGCGAAGACCCGGCGCAAGTGCAGTTGGTGAATGTGCTGCTGGATCGCGG
>JAPKMU010000042.1 GCA_026645745.1 Anaerolineae bacterium
CACAGGTTCAAAACCCTAGGGCAAACGCATCAAATCCAAGAGAGAAGGAAAAACCTAACGCGAAGCCGCAAAGAGACTCAACGTGTGGACGCATCTTTGCGCCCTTGCGACTTAGCGCCTTTGCGTTGACTCTTTTCCTGACCACTGGCATTTCGCCGCTTGACTATTATTTGATGCGTTTGCCCTATTCAAAACCCCTCAGGCGCGGAGAGGGATTTTCAGTTTGCACTCAGTTACCATCAGCAAATGCGCGTTCCGCGTCGGTTTTTAGGAAGGTCAGCATCGCGCCGTAAGAGACGCCGCCATAGCTGATCCGTGAGACTCCACAGGCGGCAAGCTGTCCGGGAGCAAATGCGCCGGAATAGATCATGATGTTGACGGGGAGAGGCGACGCATCACACAACTTGCGGATCAAATTCTCGTGACGCAGCCCCGGCGCGAAAATTCCGCTTGCACCAGCCTGCATATAAGCCTCCGCACGGGCGATTGCTTCGTCAACAAGCGCTTCGTTATGTTCCGAGACATCCTTCTTCAGAAAAATATCCGTCCGCGCATTCACGAACAGCGGAAACGAGGCTTCATCAGCGGCTTGGCGAACCGCTGCGATCCGCGCACACTGCACGTCAATCGAGTACAGTCCTTCTCCGCCGATGATCTGATCTTCAAAGTTGATCCCGACTGCACCCGCTTCAATCACCCAACGTATATTCGGGCGCAGATCATCGGGGGAGGCTGCGTAGCCGCTTTCAAAATCGAGCGTCACGGGTACGTCAACCGCAGCGACAATACGCCGCAAATTTGCCAGCGCCAGATCAAGCGGCAGGTTTTGACGGTCGGTGTAGCCGTTCGCCATCGCAACCGCAGCGCTGCTTGTGGCGACTGCCTTAGCGCCTGCTTGTTGGACTGCTTTTGCTGTCCCAGCATCCCAGATGTTGTACAGGATGAGCGGGTCGCCCTTACGGTGCAGGTTTTTGAAAACCAGTGCGCGTTCTGTGTCAACCATGCCTTGTTTATCCTCAAACGTATGGAGAAGAACGGTAACAATTATGCAAGCACATGCTCGGCAAAACTGCGCAGATCATCGAGCAGCCAATCAGGGGACGCCGCCGCGAGTTCGTCGCGTTTGGCGAATCCTGTGCAAACAGCCGCAGCCGCGAAGCCGGAAGCCCGCGCACAGGCAATATCCGCCAGTGTGTCCCCGATCACAATCACATCTTGCGGATCAAACGCGCATTGATAATGCGTCTGTGCGCGTTCAAACGCCAAACGGGGGAGATCATCCCGTTCGAGCGCTTCATCTCCGAACGCGCCAATCGGGAAATCTTCCGGTTGGTAGCCCGCTGCTTTCAGCTTGATCGGTGCGCTGGAGCGGACGTTGCCCGTGACCAACCCAAGCCGTACATCGGCGCGCGCTTTCAGCGCTGTGATCGTTTCAACGCCGCCTATGCAGGGCTGCACTGCATAATCATGGATCACACGCGCCATGCTTGCCCCCATCACCGGATCAAACTCGCGGATCAACGCGGCGATCTGTTCCGCAGCGTAACCTTCGTCCGCCAGCAGTTCAACCAGCGTATACCAGTCGGTTTTGCCACCGAACACATGCGCCGCCACCCGATCCCGCAGCCGCTCTGCCAGCGGCGGCTGATGCGCAAACAGGGTCGCCAGCGCGTCGATCAGGGCGGCTCGACCCGCCCCTTTCGTCCAAACCAGCGTACCATCAATATCAAACAGCAGCAGTTTTACCAGCCCCATGTCCCCGCGCCGCCTTTGAAGGGTCCCACAATCTCGCTCGTGATCCACCCGCCGTAAAAGTCGCCCGCTTGCGCTGTAACGCGCTCCTCGTCCACATAACACTCATCAACCCGCGACGCATAAAACGCGAGATGATCCTTGATCGCCTCATAGCCGCTGTTTGGCGCGGCGTAGCTCCAAGCCACATCCTCACGCGTGCGTTCGCCTACGGAGAGCATCCAATAATTCGCACTTCCTTTATATTCGCAAAACGTGCGCGTCGGCGTTGGCTTGAGATACGCCATTTGGATGTCCGCTTGCGGAATATAGTACGCCGGCGGGTGACTCGTTTCCAACACCCGTTTGGCATTCGTCGTGTCCGCGATCACCACGCCGTTGAAGATCACGCAGATTCGTTTTCCGGTCGGCTCGACGCGGGGCGGACGCGGATAATCCCAGACCGACTCTTGATCGCTGTTAGGGGTTTGTCGTTGAACAGGCATACGTTTCATCCTCAATTTCCGATAAGTCTCAAGCCTCTATTGTAGTGTAGCGTTCGCAGTTTAGCGCCAGATGTGCCCTTCGTGACTCAAGAAGGGGTCTAGAATCGTTTTTACTGCGTATACCGCGCATTATACGAAGTAAACACGACGTGCGCAATTTACCCCGTTTGCGTGTCTCCGTGCCTATCTGTACACAGGTAACAGGTCTGTATCAATCCGTCATAACAAGAATTTACTAAATTGGCAGCAGGTTTGTGGACGGTTGAATTTCTGCTGTGTTAAATTTGAAGCATGTTCATTAGCGCATCATTCGAGGGCGAACATGGCATTCAAAGCACGCCTTAGCGGTGAGATTGCGGGCATTATCGCAGCACACTTGACCCAGATTAACACCTACGTTCCCAACGCCGCTCATGAAGTCCATGTACCGGATGACCTGCTTCAAATTCTTCTCCGAATCGACCGGATGCTCACGACTGCACCAGAATACAGCAGCTTTGCCCAGCAAGCCGAAATCGACAGCTTGCTAAACGAAATCGAGCACTTCCTTCGTCAAATGACTGTCTCATTTGACGATGATTTTGAATCCACCCTGATCGGTCGAATCTGGTCACAGGCAAATGATTGGCGTACCCGCGCCTCGCAAGGCGGCAGCGCTCCCGTGCGCATCAGCGACGTATGGGAGTTGATCAAACCGGTTGTGCCAGATTGTCTCGAAATGACTGCCGATGGGCGCTGTACTGCGAAGTGGTGGAAACCCTATCCAGTGATGGATGTAGAGATTCTGATGCGTACAGAAGGTATTCGGATTTTGGGTGAACCTTATGAACCTAGCGATCTGCCCGGAGGAATTGCAGTGACATTTTCACTCATATAAATCTGAATAATGTCACTTTTTGCAACTCCTATACGAAATTCAAATTGACTCTATACACGAATCTTCGTAACGTAGCAAATACGGGATGTCAGCGAGTACCTAATCCATATATGAGCGTCATGCAAGCCGCCGCACTAACGCGACTGCCATCCCCATGACGCCAAAACTTGTGGGGGAATCATGCTGTCACGCCAAATTGACGACTACGTTAATATTGCTACCGAAGTTCGTACCCTGCTCGCTCAACTCGGTTCGGGACATATCGCAAGCGCCGCCTACGAAACTGCGTGGGTCGCCCGCCTTGCTCCTCAGTTCCCAGAGTTTGAAGCGTCACTCGAATGGCTGCGCCAAAATCAACATCCTGATGGCACATGGGGCGGCGCGGTCTTCCACGCTCATGATCGTTTTCTTTCCACGTTAGCGGCGCTTGTCGCGTTAAAATCTGTGGGGCAGCACCCGCGTGATCCGCGCCGTATTCAGCGCGGTGAGGATGCCCTTTGGCGCGTCGTCGGCAAACTGAGCAAAGATGATCACGATACGGTTGGTTTTCCGCTCCTTTCCGCCGCGCTGACGCAGCAAGCCGCTGCGCTCGGCTTGGATGTGCCGACTCCACCGATTCGCTTTGCGAAGGCGTATCAAAAGAAGGTGAATGCGCTCCTGAACGCACCGGATCGTGATCTGCGTACGAATCCGCTGGTGTATTCGCTCGAAGGGCTGCTTGATGCGCTCACGCCGCATGACAACGTATTCGAGGCGAATCATTCGATCAGCGTTTCGCCCTCAGCGACGGCAGCGTTTTTGCTCAAGTACCCAAACCGAAACGGCGCGCTCGGTTATTTACAAGAAACGCTGATGACGAACAGCGACGGAGGAATGGCGCAGTTTAACCCGCTGGATGTGTACGAAGTCGCATGGGCACTGAATCATCTCCGCATTGCTGGAGCGATCAGCCCCGATGATCCGATTGTGCGCGACTTGCTCGACTTTTTGGCGCGGCGCTGGTCACCGCAAGCGGGTGCGACGACATCCACCTACAGCCTGACTTATGAAAGCGACAATACCTCCGCTGTGTTCACGCTGCTGCGCTGGGGCGGTTATGATGTCAGCGGCGACGTGTTTTACTATTACGAGATGGATGATCATTTCGCATGTTATCGTGGGGAAACAAACCCATCCGTCAGCGCAATGATTCGCACCCTCGCCGCGCTGCGCTTTAACGATGATCACCCGGACTACCGGCGATGGGTCGGTAAAATCGTCGACTTCTTACACAAAAGCGACCAGAACGGATCTTTCTGGACGGACAAATGGCACATCAGCCCATACTATGTAACAAGCATTGCGCTTAATGCCTTGCGCGGCATTGATGAGGCACTGGCACGCACCCGTTTGAAGTGGATTTTGCGTACCCAAAACGATGACGGCGGATGGGGCTATTATGGTACTTCGACACCAGAAGAAACCGCATACTGCTTGGAAGGGCTGATCCAGTGGGATCAGACCGTCGAACGTGTTCCACCAACTTTGATCGAAGATGCCGCACGCTATCTGCGCCGTCACACCGATTTTGACCAACTTGTGCCGCTCTGGATCGGCAAAACGATTTATACGCCGACGAACATCGTGAAAGCAGCGATCTTGGGTGCGTTGTTCGCTTATGAGAATTGGAAAGTGAAATGACAATCCCAGCAAAAGAGCCGCTGACTCGTGCGCTAGAAGCTGTGCCGCAAGCGAATCCGATCCGGGGCATACTCTTATGGTTTGCCCCGCGATCTCAAAACCGAGACGAACGCTTCCGCGAAAGCACGGTACGTGTGATCATTGCGCTTGTTCTAGCGGTGATGTCGCTTAGTTTTGCGATCAGCCTGTTTATCTACCAAGATCCTTGGGGCTTAATTTCATTCCCCACCATGAATTTGGTTGTGCTTGTGTTTGTGGTGGCGGCGGGAGTTACTGTCACACGCGGCAATCTTGATCTTGCTGGTTGGCTGATCGTAATCGGCAGTTTTGCCGGTGTGACGATGACGCACTATATTTTGAGAAGCGCCGCCGGAGACGAGAACAATAGTGCTTTCATCAGCATTCCAATGTTTATGTTTATCTCACTGGCGGCGACGGTGCTTCTCCAGCGTCGGCTGATCATGCTGATCAGTATCATCACGGTGCTCGCCTTCGGTATCAGTGAATTCCTGCTGTCGGTCGATCCCTCTCAGGCAAATCCGATGCAGATTGCTGGAGTCGTTTCCTTCGGCGTGCTTTTGTTGGTCGAAGGCATCATCCTTCAAACCGTTCGTTACGAATTTGACAGCCGCTTTGAAGCCCTTGATGACGCGATTCGCCAAGAAGAACTGGCGCGTGAACAAGCCGAAACTGACCGCAAACGCGCCGAAGAAGCCGATAAAGCGAAATCACAATTTCTCGCCAACATGTCGCATGAACTCCGCACACCGTTGAATGCGATCATCGGCTACAGCGATATTCTGGTGGGCGGCATGGCGGGTGAACTCGCCCCGCAGCCCACGCGACTTCTCGGCAATATTCAATCGAACAGCCGCCGCTTGCTTTCGCTGATCAACGATGTGCTGGATTTGTCCAAAATCGAAGCCGGGCGCATTGAGGTCTTTAACGCGCCGCTTCAGCCGCGCAAGTTGATCACGGATACCGTCGAAAGTCTGCGTGCACTCGCAATCGAGAAATCGATCGCGTTGAATGTCACGATCAGCGATGACGTACCCGAAGTGATCCTCAGTGACGGACGCAAAATCGCCCAGATTCTCACCAATCTCGTCAGTAATGCCGTGAAGTTCACCAGCAAGGGCAGTGTTGATGTTGATGTGACCGCCGACAGCGCGCAGTGGCATATCGTCGTGCGCGATACCGGCAGCGGCATTCCAGAACAGGCGATGGCGTACATTTTTGAACCGTTCCGGCAAGCGGACAGCACCGATGCGCGTTCACATAAAGGAACAGGGTTAGGGCTGGCGATTGTGAAAGCGCTGGCAGAAAGCTTGAACGGCGAGATTGAGGTCAATTCAATTCCGAATCAAGGTTCAACATTCCGGGTGAGTCTTCCGCGCGCTATCCCAACCGAGGTCGGGTCGGTTGCGCCGGCGGCGAACACATCTGAAGCTATGTGAGTACTCATCGGTCTGTCGTTTTTGCAGCGATGATCCACCTTTCGGTAATATTTAGTGGAGGTACGCTCAATGAATCGGCAAATGCTTTCCGTCCTTCTCGTTGACGACGATCCGGCAATGCGTGACATGTTTCAAATGGTGATGGATCATCATCACATTGATCTGACGACCGTTGAAAACGCCGAGATGGCGCTCGATTATCTGGCGTCGAATCATCCGAATGTGATCATCCTCGACTTGTTTTTGCCGGGTCTGGATGGGTATCAGATGCTCCGTCAAATGCGTAAAAAAGCGCTTGCGCCTGATGCGCGTGTGGTGGCAACCACGGCATACTATACGGCGGATACCGAGCAAGAGACGCTGAGCGGGGGATTTGATGGCTATTTACCGAAACCCATTGACGCCAATGGAATCGTCCCCTACCTTGAAGCCTTGATCAGTTAATTGTAGGGCAGTGCCGGGAGCAGTATGACCGATTTATCAACATGGGATGTCATTATCGTTGACGATGAGCCGGATAATATCGGCGTCGTGCAGTTGGTGATGGAGTTTCACGGGGCACAGGTGCGCGTTGCCGAAAACGGCTTCGCGTGCCTCACGCTGCTTGAGCAGTCGATTCCGAATGTGATGTTGGTCGATATTCAGATGCCGGGAATGACGGGCTATGAGCTGCTCCACCTCGTACGCGAAAACGCGCTCTGGCGGCATATTCCCATGATCGCAATTACGGCATACGCCATGATCGGTGATGCGGAACGGATTCTTTCATTCGGCTTTGACGGCTATTTGCCAAAACCTATCGACGCGCTCAAGCTCGCCCAACAAGTGCGAGAAATCGTTGAAGCCAAACAAGGATAATCTATGCAGGATGACCGTCAGTTTGCCGATCAGATTCGCGCGCACTATCCAGACGGGCTGACCGGAATCATCGCGGTTGGCGGCACACGTACCACCTTTATTTTAGACCAAATAGGCGATACAGGGAACGACACTGGGGCGATCCGCGACGTGGCGGCATATGCACGCCATTCGGCAACCCGCTACTTTGATTTGATCCGCGCTTTTTTCGATTTTGGCGGACAAAATCTTATCCTGCCGCTGCTCTCGTTTCAGAGCTTTTATGAACGTGGCGAAGAATATACGAAGCGGTTCTTCGGGTATATGCGCTGGCTCACGGATGAGCCATTTGTTGACTTTTATCGCGCTGTAGATGCCGACCCGTATTTTGACGGCATTGATACCCTGCTGCATTTGCCGCCCGAACAGCCTGCACATCAAATGGGGCGCATGATTGCGGACTTCACCCAATCATGGGATTACCAACCGCACCGCCGCAAGTTGATTTGGGAGATGGCGCCGATTCCGCTGTTTAGCTTCTGGAAAGCGCAGTTCACCATGCCCGCCGAGGCTCAAGCGGAGCTTGCTGAAGCGATTAACCGCTCGACTGATCTGCGCGAAATCTACCCCCTGTTGTATCGCTATTATGCACGCGCCGCTTATGGTACCGAAATTCCGATTCCACATTTCTACTTGGGCAGCAACCGGAACGGTACGCTCAAACTGCGGGCAATGATGCCGATCTCGATGGTGACGGGTGGTAATTTCCGCATGTTCTTCACGCCGTACCCAACCTTGTTCACCACCCGCGAAACTCTCAAACTAATCCTTGAAGACCTCACATTCGGGAAGCCGCTCCGCGCCTTAAAAGCGGACTACAGCGGTCAATACACCTCCGAACTGCTCGAAAGTGAGAAAAAGCGTGTAGACGAGCTTCGTGCAGACCCATTTAGCACATCCGGGCTAACGCGCCATGTGGCACAAGATGACGGAGAAGCGTAGCTGATGCTGCCGTCGCATGTTGAAAATGTGATCCTCGATTTTGATGATACGCTTGTGACAGGTCCGCTCACTTGGGCGCTTGATGTTGGGTTGCCAACTTTTATCCGCGACCATGATTTGCCTGTCACGCTTGAAGCGCTCGATGCTGCCGTTTTGCGCGCTCAAGAAAAAGCCAGCGGTGGGGATGACCCAATTGCGGTGCTTAATCAATTTTTCGTGGAAATGAGATGGAATCCCGACCTGCAAATGCAGCTCTTTGATGAAGTCTCGGAGCGATACCAACCGTTATTGTACGAGGACACCCTGCTGTTTTTGACGAGCGTCGTCAAGCGTGTCAAGCGTGTGGTTGTGATTTCAAACAATAACCGCGCGCCGCAGGTTGCAGAGCGGTTGGGAATCGCGGGGTATCTGCCGCACATGCTCACGCCGAAACGTATCCCCGGCGCGCTTCCTAAGCCGGATCGCAGTATGTGGGAGCATTTGACAGCGCTGATGCCAGAGATTTCGCGCGAAAACTCACTCCTGATCGGGGATGACCCTTGGTCAGATGGAGCTTTTGCTCTGGCATGTGGCTTGCGCTTCTGGTTGATCGATCGTAAAGAACGCTACCGTCACCTGTCCGGTGCTTATCCGGTTATTCCATCGCTTGCTGCATTGATTACGAGTTGATCAAACGACGGGTTAAGCGCGCGAATTCTTGGACTTCAATCGGTTTTTGCAGGATGAGGTCAGCGGCGTCTGCTACTTCTTCGGTGATCATATGCGGATTCGCTGTCATGACGATGACGAACATCTTGTGTTTGGATTGGCGACCTTTGAGGATGCGCAGTACCTCAACTCCATCCATCTCATCCATCATCAAGTCCAGCACAAGTAAATCGTATCGTTCGGCATACAGCTTTTCGAGCGCCTGAACCCCGTTGACAGCCTCGGTAACATCGTATCCCACATGTTTCAGGGCGATGGCAGCGACATCCCGATTATAATAATTGTCGTCAACAACAAGAGCAGTGAAGGTTTTTACGGCGGTAGTCATGTGCCTGCCTTCCAAACACTAATATCACCCAAGATTCAGTTTAAGTTGTTTTTTGGTAAATAGGTCATAAGAACCACCAAATCACGGAATATTTTACGGGATTCATTTGTTAATATTTTCACTAGCGCTCAATTCTGCCGCGCTCAACACGGCAGAATTGAGGGGAATGTATCGCAGTCGGCGGGTAAGTTACAGGGCGCGTGCCGGACCGGGTGCGAGGAAATACATTTGTCCAAACCCTTCCGAAACCCAACCTGTGATTGGGCTGTTATTCAATGTCGCATTGATCTGCCACATGCGAATACCATCACGGCACTGTGGTCCGCCGATGATTGACACCGTATGGTTGAACGGCAGTTGATACGTCGGGAACTGTGCATTCGGTTGATCGTAGACCGCAAGCGTCCCGCTCGAATTGGAGGTATGCGCCGTTTCGCCAACCGCCAACCGCGTGACGGGTGAATTCAAGCATTCTTGGGGTAGGAGCGGGATCAGCGTGGCGACCGGAACGAAAACCAATTCCAGAGTCGGCGTCGCCGTCGGCAGCACAAGGATCGCATCACCCGCGCCGAATGTCTCCTGCCAAGGCTCGATGAAGTAACCGGAGTTATCCCCCTCTGCCACCCAATACGTAGAAGCATCGTTCAATTGAATATTCCACCACAGGTAGCCGTTCGCGCACTGCGGCGCAGTATTCATGACGGCAAACACCGTCCCTTCAGGAAGCTGACCGACACGATCCCCATTGGGCGCATTTCGCAGATTCAACGGCTGACCATTCGTGAACGCGACGCGCGCCGTGCTGTTCGGTGTCAAACGTGGAGCGGGTGCGCCGTCACATGCCGGGACAGGATTTGGCACGTTCGGCTGTGCGATGCCGAGATCGCCTTGCACAACGGGCTGCGCCAGGGTCGTTAAGCCGAACGATGCGCCTTCAGGCGTGGTGTACACGATATAAAACGGTGAATTGGTTTGGAAAACCGTCGTTCCGAATTCCGATGCGCTGCCCTCAAAGTTGAGCGCCGTCGCGTGATACATACGCCAATTCGTCGCGTCAATACCGAGGAAACCATCCGGTGTTGGGGCGATTGCGCTGATATTTGGACCAAGCGGCAGCCCTTGACCGCCTTCGAGCGTGGTGACCCGATAATGAGTCGCAAATACGCCGTCCTGCACCCGGTAGCCAACCCATTCGCCGCCGCGTAACCACTGCGGATTATTCACCGTGTAAGCATTCGTGACCACCAACGGAGTCGGCACAGGCTGACCCGGATCACGGATGACGATGCGTTCCCCGATGTACGGATTTGGCTGCGCGCCCAACCCGCCGTTGTTCGAGTCGAAGGTTGCCAACACGGCGCGCCCGGTCGTCTTGAACACGTCGATACCCATAAGCGGGCTGAATAGAACTTCTTCTGCTGCGAAGGGGTTGGCGGCAAGCGCGGGCGGCGGCAGCGGATACCAACGCATCGCCGCTGTATACAGATAAACACTGTTGGTCAGGTTCATATTTTGCAGGCGCAGCACATACGTTCCTAGACCCTCATCAATATCAAACGAAAGGATCATCGGGAAGTATGACGGATCATTGTAGAAGGTATCGGGAATACCCGCGTCGCCGCGACTCAGTACCGAAACCGCATTCCCCGTCGCCACCTCGAAAACGATCACGCGCCATTGGGACGTATTCGCATCGCGGAGCACCGTTGCAAAATGCGAGGAAGTTGTCGTGAAGTCGGCAGTTGGATTGGGTGGAGGTGCTTCGTTCTGCTGAGTCTGATGGGTTTGAATCCACTGCCCGGTCGCCAGATCGTAGAAGCCGATCCCCCACAAGCCGCTGTTGAGTGGTGCAATCGAAACCAGCGTGCGCCCATTCGGGGAGATGTACACCTCAAGATTTGGTGCACCCTGCACTTCGTTAAACATTCGGGGGCGTGTGATACTCGCTTGTTCGCCGGAGGCAGTAATCCAGTGTAGGCGATCCGTTTGTACTTCACGTACGACGGCGTACCAGTTCGCAGGGGGCAGATCAACCGCATATACAGAGGTGACAGCGGCGAAAAGTGCCATCACAACGAACGCGATCACCCAACGGTAATGATGCCGATTCCTGAACATGGTGGAACTCCTGATTCCATTGTCATATGGCGGCATCATAGGGTAGAAACACACATGCGATCAACATGTCGAAAAAGATTACAACAGTTCTTTGCAGTCTCTTTGTATGTATTGCGCAGTGTATTGTAATGTGTAATGCAATCAACCCTCACGCCGAAGGGGACATGTCTCGCCCTTCTGCTAAGTCATCACGCGAGGCGCGGGCAGGCGTGATCCCATGCCCGTATGCCGCTTTTGCGATGGCATGGGTGCTGACAGGCAGCGTCAGTATGGCGAAAATCGCCAGCGCGATCAGTTTCAGGGCGGTATCCGGCAGGAAAAATGCCGTTCCTACCAGCAAGCCAAACAAGCCAAGCGTCGAGACTTTTCCGCTGGCGTGCAGACGGGTATACACATCCGGCATACGCACCAAGCCGAGAATGCCAACGACCGAAAAGAACAGCCCGAACGCGACCGCAGCAATCCCGAAAATTTCGCTCATCAGAACCATTTCCCTTCCGAGATATAACGTGCTAATGCCAGCGTACCGATGAAACTCAACGCCGCCAGCGCCAGCGCGATATCAACAAACATCCATTCTTGACGCAGCGCCGCCAGCGCCAGCGCGATCCCGATCAACAGCGTCGTGATGGTATCGACCGCTTGCAAGCGATCCGCCGCGCTTGGTCCGGCGATCATCCGGTGAACGCACGGGATCACCAGCGCGATCAGCACGATCAGTGTGACCTGTAGGAAAAATTCGGCAAGCGGATTCATGCGCCAGACTCCGTTTCCGGCGCGGATTGTCCCAGAATGCGCCGCAGGTAGCCGAGCCGCCGCGTTTGCGCGCCGGGGGCGCTCTGCGCCGATGCGCCAATATCCAAGCAGTGAACATACATCCCGTCGGAGTCGTCAAAATCGACCACCAATTCCCCCGGCGTGATCGTGATCCCGTGCGCGCTGAACGCCGCGATCACATCGCTTTTCGTCTTGTCTTGCGTGGATACGCGCAAAATGCCGGGATTCATCGGCAGGGCGGGATTGAGGACGCGCTTGGCGACATCAACACTGGAAAGCCAAATATCGCGGAACAGCGTCAGCGTGTAGATCGCCAGCGCCAGCACTTGACCGGGGAATTTTCGCCAGTGGATCACCGCCGATTCCGAGCGCAGCAGTACGGCAAGCGCCACCCCGATCACCCACCCGACAAGCAAGCTGTCGAGCGAAACATCCCCAATGACCAGCATCCATGTGACGGCAAGCGGGATCGCCATCAAAAACGAGGTCAGCATCGCATTCAACCTCCGAGCACGCCGCGAATATACAGATCGGGATTCCCCAAACGTGACACGGCTTCGGTCGCAAGCGTGACCAGCGGCACCGCGTACAAGCCGAGCATGACGCACAAGCCGATCAACAGCGCGGGCGCGACCAAGCTGTCACCGTAAGGTTTAAGATGCAGATCAGGCGAAGGCTGTTTTTGAAAAATATGCTGCCAAGTCCGCATCATGTACATCAGCGTGATCACCCCTGCCGCAACCGCCAGCCCGATCACGATCCAGCTTTCCGCCTGTATCCCGCCGCGCACAAGCGACAGCTTACTGATGAATCCGTTCAGCGGCGGCACGCCCGCCAGCGCTAACCCGCCGAGAAAATACAGCGCGCCAATTCTCGTGAGCGTTTTCCCCGCTCCGGCGATGTCCGTCAAGCGGGCGCTTTTGTTCGGCATGCGGCTGGCAATCGCGCCGGTGATCATGAGCAGCGACGACTTGATAAACGCATGGTTGATCGTGTAGACGAGCGCGCCGATCAAGGCGAGCGGCGTTCCCCAGCCGATCCCGATTAAGATGAAGCCAATTTGCCCAAACGTCGAATAGGCGAGCATCCGCTTCGCGTCGTAGGTGCGCAGCGCCGCCAAACTGCCGAAGTACACGCCGATCACGCCCAAGATGATCAGGAGCGTGCGCACGAGCGGCGCTTCTACCGTGAATAGGAGCAGAGTCAAGCGCAGCAGCCCGTATACGCCGACTTTAACCACGACCGACGACAGCACCGCGTGAACCGGAGTCGGCGCGGCGGTATGAAAATCCGGCTGCCAGAAATGGAACGGAAAAACGGCGCTCTTGACCAAAAACGCGCACATCAACATGACGGCGGCGGCTTGTGCCAAGAGCGGACGATCCCCGCCTTCGAGTAAGCGTGCAATATCCGCTAACGTGAGAGTCCCGAACGTCGCGTAGATCGCTGCGATGCCGACGAGCAGAAACAGCGATCCCATGCTGCTGATCAGCAGGTACTTGATCGCCGCTTCAACGCCAAGACGATTATCCGAAATGCCGACGAGTACGACGGACGAGATCACCATGAGTTCTTGAAACACGAACAGCGTGAAAATATCGCCGGTGTAAAACGCGCCGTGCAGCCCGGTCGCCATGCTCAAATACAGCGGCACGAATGCCGGAAGCTGCACACACTTGTCTTTGCAGCCGAAGATGTAGATCATTCCGGCAAGCACGACTGTTGTCGCCATCACTTCGAGCATCGCGGACAGCAGATCAGGCGCGAGGACGATCCCGAAAGGCGGCTGCCACCCGCCGATCACATAGGTTTGCACGCCGTCCACCCAATTCGCGTACAGCACGCCGAGACTTGCCAGCCATGCGATGAGCACCGCCGCCAAGCCGATCCAACGCTGGATGCGCACCCGCTCGGAGAACAAAACAGCGAGCGCGGCGCTCCCCAACGGTACGAAAACGGGCATCAGCACGAGAGGATTTTGCATGCTGATCCTATCCTTTCAGTTGATCCATCGTATCGGAGTCCGTCGTGTTGTAGCGACGCGCCGAAATCGCGATCAACCCCAACAAAATCGCGTAAGAACCGAAGCTGATCACGATGGCGGTCAGGAGGAGCGCCTGCACCAGCGGATCGCTGATCGCGCCGCGTTCGACATTCTGCGAATATGCCGGGAAGATTCCGTTAAAGCCGCCCACCGCGATGAACAACAAGTTGATCGCTGTGAACAGGATATAAAAGCCCATCGCCGTCTTGATCAAGTCACGGCGCAAAAGCTGAAACACACCGAGCGCGAACATCAGCCCGGTCGCAATCGCGAAAATGACGTTCATAATGCTTCAATCTCCCGGGGGTGGGCAATCGCCTCTAACACCATGCTGGTACTTCCGAACACGGTTAAAAAGATACCCGTCTCATAGATAAACGTGGACGATAGATGCAAATGCGCGGGGAGCGGAATGTCAAAATTGGTGTGCGCCAAAAATGGCTGACCGAACAGCATCGGCAGCGCGGCATTGACGACCACGAGCAGAATCCCTGCGCCGATCAAGCGGCGGGGGCGCAGCCATGCAAGCCGCTGGCGCGTTTCGTGATAGCCGAACACGATATACCACAGCGCCACGCCTAAGCCGCTGGTCACGCCTGCGGTGAAGCCGTCGCCGGGTCCGTCCCCGCCGTAGAGAAGCTGCGCCAATGCCAGCAGCAGCGCGAACGGCAAGACGATCCGCGCGACCGTGCGCGTGAGCGGCGTCGAAAGCCGTGAGATCAGCGGTGTGTCGTTTTCGGCGCTGTTCCACGCCAGCAGGGTGAACACGCCCAGCGCAGCCATGCCGAACACGCTGATCTCGATGATCGTATCCATGCCGCGAAAATCGGTCACGATTGCGCCGACAATATCCGGAAATTCAAGTTCGGGCAGCGCGTTGGCGATATGCCATTCGGTGATCGTCGGGTGTGTGGGGCGATTCAATACGGCAGCAAGCGCGAACAACGTCACGCCGATGCCGACAGCGGCGGAAATGACGATATCGCGGATCAACCCTGCTTTGGATGTTCCCCATAAGCGGCTGATCGCGGTTTCGCGGGCGGGGGCGTTGATCTTCGACAGCATCACGATCAACAGCACCGTGCCGATGGTCTCAACGAGGAACTGAACCAGCGCTACGTCAGGCGCAGGTTCGAGCAGAAACACCCCGCCGATGCTGTACCCCGCCACACCCAACGCCAGCGCCGCCAGCAGATGCCGCTTATAGAGGATGCTGGCGAACATGGCGATCAGCGCGACCACGAGGAACATCGTTTTCAGAATATCGGCGCTGCCGTTGAACTCAAAGTGAAATGTCCCGCCGGAAATATGCGTCAATCCGGCAGTCCCCATGAGTAGCGTCATCGCACCGAGGATCACGATCAGGTAATAGCGGATTTTGCCGCCTTGTGAACGCAGCACGAGATCGCCTACGCCTTCGACAACGCCGATCACGCGGCGGTACGCCGCCGCCCCCTGCGATGTCCGATCCAAAACGACATCCCGAATCCAGATCGGGCGGGTGATGAACAGCATGATCCCGCCGGGGAGCGCGATCAAGCTCAAGAAGAAGGCGAAGTTAAAGCCAGAAAACAGCGCGAGGTGAAATTCATGTTCGAGCATCGGCGCGATCACCGGCGCGATGATCGGTTCAACCAGCACGCCCGACAGCAGCGAGATCACGACCAGTGCGGCAGGTCCAAGGATCAGCGCGGACGGAAGTGTATGCAAATGTGGGTGCGCATCGGCGTGGATCGGGGAGTTTTCCGGCACTGCGCCAAAAAACACCTTCCAGATCAGGATCAGCGCCATGCCAATCGTCATCACCGCGCTTGCCACAACGATCACGAGCGCCAGCGGCGCGGACAGCATCGCTTCGAGCAGGGCTTCTTTGGCGACAAATCCCAACAGCGGCGGCACACCCGCCATCGACAATCCCGCGAGGATCGTGATCAGCGCCCAACCGGGCATGGTGCGCCGCAAACCGCCGAGCGCAAGCAAACTGCGCGTGCCCGTGTGGTGTTCGACCGCGCCGACCGTCAAAAACAGCGCGGCTTTATACAGGCTGTGCGCGATAACGCCGACGAGCGCAGCCTTGATGCCTTCGCCTTCGGGGAGCGCGAATAGGGCGGTCAGCGCACCGAGCTGGCTGATCGTCGAATACGCCAGCGCCGCCTTGAGATCAGTTTGGCGGAGGGCGTATAACGCGCCCAAGCCCATCGTGATCAAGCCGACGACTAAAAGCGCATTTTGCCACAGCGCGGTTTCGCCCAAAACCGGATACAGCCGCGCCAGCAGATAAATCCCTGCCTTGACCATCGTCGCGGAATGCAAATAGCCGCTTGCCGGGGTCGGGGCGGACATCGCCCCCGGCAGCCAGAAATGCAGCGGAAATTGTGCGCTTTTACTAAAACATCCGATCAGGATGAGAATCGTCAAAGGAATGGTATACGGGTGATCGTGCAGCGCGTCGGAGGTCAAGATCGCGCTGATCTGCGTCGATCCGGCGGCACTGCCGAGCAGAAGCAGCCCGACGAACAGCGCCAAACCGCCGCCGCCCGTGATAATCAGAGCTTGCAGCGCGCCGGTGCGCGCCGCCTCTTTTTCGCTGTGAAAGCTGATCAGCAAAAACGACAAAATGCTGGTCAGTTCCCACGCGATAAACAGCGTCAGGATATTGCCCGCCAGCACAAGCGCCAGCATCGCGCTCATGAATGTCAAAATCAGGGTGTAGAACCGCCCGCGTTCCTGTACGTCGTCAAAGTAATAACCCGTGTACAGGAAAATTGCCGCGCCAACGCCGGTGATAATCAGCGCAAACAGAAGCGACAGCCCATCCAGATAAAGACTGAGCGTGAGTCCAAGTTCAGGAACCCACGCACAATTGATCTCGACCGGACCCTGCGATTGGATGATGGGAAGATAGGTCAGCAGCCAGACGAATAATCCGCCCGCAAGTCCGGCAAGCAGCCATGCTTGTAATGCTCTGGGCAGCTTTCGCGGAACGATCAACCCCACAAGCGCCGGGGTCACGCTGAGCATTTCGATGCCCATTCCGTGTACTCCGAGTGATGTTCACCATAAAACATAGGGGCGATACGGTACTGCTGCATCGCCCCTGACGATCACCTACCTTATGTGCAGCGTGCGGCTTAGTCGCCGGTCGCCGCTGCCGTTGTGCTTGCGGCTTTGTGCTGCGGATCGATGCCGAGTGCTTCTTCAGCTTCGCGGACATCGGGCCAAATCGACGCGCCGTGTTCGTAATCGTCGATGAACACCTTGACATCATCCACGACCTTGCTGACACGCAGGCGACCGATTACTTTCAAACCACCGAACATCAGCACCGCGAACACGGCGGTAAAGACGACGGTCGCCGCCGAACCGATGAACTGCACGACGAGCAGATCAATGCCGCCGCCCATGAGCAGACCGACGCGGGTCGCAGCATCCACACCCGCCGGAGCGAAGGTCAAACCGGGCTGCGCGAACAGACCGATTGCAACCGTACCCCAGATACCGCATGCGCCGTGAACCGCGAACGCGCCGACCGGATCATCAATATGCAGCCGTTCGATCAGGTCTGCGGCGTAGATCACGACCACGCCCGCCACCGCGCCAATGATCAGCGCCGATGCTGGAGAAACGAACGCACAGCCCGCCGTGATCGCCACCAAGCCCGCCAGCGAACCGTTGAGGGTATAAACCAAGTCCCATTTCTTGGAACGGAAATACTGAAGGAACATAGCGACGATTGTGCCACCCGCCGCGCCGAGCGTCGTGTTGAGCGTGACCAACCCGATCAAGCCGGTGTTGCCCGTGCCAAGCGTCGAACCGGGGTTGAAGCCGTACCAACCAAACCACAGGATCATCGTGCCAATCGCCGCCAAACCGAGGTTGTGCGCGGGCGGGAGCGGCTGCCATTTGCCATCCTTCCAGCGGAAGGGACGCGGACCGAGCATCGCAGCGCCCACGAGTGCCGTCACGCCGCCGACGGTGTGAACGACGGTGCTTCCTGCGAAATCGTGGAAACCCTGCTGGAACAGCCAGCCGCCGCCCCAGACCCAGTGAACGATCACCGGATAGCTGATCGCGCCCATGATCGCGCTGTAGATCAAGTCGCCAATGTAGTCGGTGCGTTCCGCCATCGCGCCCGTCGTGATCGTGCTGGCGGTCGCGGCAAATGCGAATTGGAAGAAGAAGAACGTCAGCACATCCAGATTAGGATACGCGGCGAACTTGTTGAAAACGACTGCGCCGCCGTCAAAGCTCATCGCGCCGCTGAGGAAGAAATTGTCAGTTCCGAACAAACCGCCGGAAGACGTGCCAAAGGCGATCCCGAAGCCTACCGCCCAGAATGCAACCGCCGTTACGCCAGCGTCGATAAAGTTCTCTAGCAGGGCGTTGACCGCGCTCGTCTGGCGGATCAAACCCGTTTCGAGCATCGAGAAGCCGGTTTGCATGAAGAAGACGAGGAAACCCGTCACCATAACCCAGACCGTATCAACCGCCGCTGCTGATGCTGCGGGGACTTCACCTTGCGCTTGAGCGCCATGAGTGCCAAAGAATGCGAGTACCAGCGACGCAATCGCAAGCGCGAGAATGCGGCTCCAAACCCGTTTCCGTTTCAAACCAAGTCGCATGATGTGTTATCCCCCTAGCAGGATATGAAGGTCGAAAGACAGTGTAATAAACGGGGTAGGGCAGTCTCAGGAGCAGAATGGACAAACTTTTCTAGGGATGTTTGTTGAGTAGTGACAATAGGGGATCGCAAGCTGTATGTTTAAGCGAAGCAAGCACAGTTTTTATTGGTGATTATTCACAAAACGACGCCCTTTTCCGTGTGCAGTGCCGTCCATTTAGGAGTGATGCACAACAGAAAAACAAGGTGCGTTCATGCAACAATGTAAAAGCGCCTCACCCCTGCGGAGACTTTACACCTAACGCCTCGTTGTCAACTGCTCCTCACCCCACAACCCCCTCAGCCATAGCAAGCGATAGAGACTTGTTTGTCTCCCCTCTCTAACCAAAGGTTGGAGAGGGGAAGGGGGTGAGGAGCAGTACAGCAAGCGAGAAGTGTTGTCCTCTGAAGATTGCTTGGGAGAGAGCGTCAGGGAAGGATTTAAAACCTTACTGATTCACCGTGATCACAATCTTGCGATACTCGAACCCGCCTTGATGAATGCGATCAAACATGGCGGGCAGCGCATCGAGCGTGATCCGGTGCGTAATCATCTCATCGAGCGCAAGCTGTCCGGCGTTCATCATGTTCAAGACGCTCTGCCATTCCATGCCGGGGAACGGCGCGGAATACGACATCCATGCACCGTGCAAATTCAACTGACGGCGCATCATCTGTTCAAAGAAGTCCAGCGAAATCTCCTTGTGAACAGGCTGATTGCCAACGATTGCGACATCGCCGCCCGCTCGCGTGCTCAAAATCGACTGCATCAACGCCGCCGGAGCGCCCGATACTTCAATTGAAAGATCAGCGCCGTGCGTCGTCGCATCGGCAATCGCTTTGGGAACATCCGTCGTTTTCGGATTCAGCGTGACGTGCGCACCAAACTCGACCGCCGCTTCGAGATGCGCATCCGAGACATCGACGGCGATGATCTGCCGTGCGCCGAGCACCTTAGCGATCTGAATCGTGAGCAGTCCAATCGAGCCGACGCCGAATACCGCGACCGACCGATCTTTGACGCCGCCGCCGCGATTGATCGCGTGGAGGGCGACGACGCACGGCTCAAGGAGCGCACCGATCTCCATCGAAACGTCGGCGGGGAGTTCGATGATATTTCCGGCAGGTACGGCGACATACTCCGCAAAGCCGCCGTTGATGCGCGAGCCAATGAACGAATACCCCGGCGCTGACGAGTAGAAGCCCATCGCGCTGAGGGGCGAATCGAAATTGGGGATTAACGGGATGAGGGCGGCGCGCTTGCCGATCAGCGCCGCGTCAACGCCTTCGCCAACAGCGGCGACTGTGCCCGCGCATTCATGACCGAGCACGATGGGCAGCACGCGGGCATGACCGCTCCACACGCGCAGTACATCCGATCCGCAGATCGACACCGCGCCGACATGGAGGAGCACCCACCCCGGCTCAAGCGTGGGGGTGGGAATCTGCTTGTATACGACTTTTTCCGGGGCTTCAAGTACGACGGCATTCATGGTTTCGGGGAGTGGAGTTGTCACAGATGATCCTTACTGCTGACTGGCAAACGCGGAAAGTTCCGCGAAGGTCGACTTGAGATTCTCATACGTGCTGCGGAAGATCGGGTACAGACGCTCATAAACAGCGTGCGCCGCCGCGTCCGGTTGATAGGTGCGGCGCACGGGCAAGAACTGCTCGATGGTATCCGCGAGATCAGGGTAAACGCCCACACCGTACCCCGCCATCACCGCCAAGCCGAGCGTGTTATCGCCGGGGCTGCCATTCGCGCGGCGGTTGACGGTAAACGGTCGATTCGTGATGTTCGCTTTCAACTGACACCAACTCGCGCTGTTCGATGCGCCGCCGATCCCAATCCACTCGTGAATCTGCGCGCCTGAATCAAGGGCGACGAGCATATTATGATAGACCGCGAACACACAGCCTTCCATGAGGGCGCGGATCAGATCGGCGCGGGTTGTGCCGTAATGCATCCCGATAAAGACGCCGCGCGCATCCGTGTTCCAGATCGGGCTGCGTTCGCCGGACATATACGGGAGATAGATCACGCCGTTCGCCCCAGCGGGCACGCGATCCGCTTCGGCGGTCATAATCGAAAATGGATCGGACTTCAGCAGGTCAGCGGCGATCTGTTCCCCGTGCCCGAACTGGCTGCGAAACCATTCAAATGTGCCGCCGCCGACCGTACCGCCTTGCAGCAGGTATACGCCGGGGACGACATGCGGCGAGAAAATCAAGCGCGGCTCAACGATGACGTGATCGACCGCGATAGACAGCCCGAACGCCGTCCCGCCTTGATCGGCGGTTGTGCCGACGCGGGCAACGCCGTTCCCGAATGCGCCGACCGCCGCATCCAGCCCACCCGCGATCACCGGAATACCCGCAACCAACCCGGCAGCCTCCGCCGCCGAGGATGTGACCTCACCGACGACGGCGCACGACTGAACCAGCGGCGGCAGTTTCTCTAATTCGATCCCGCAGATTTCCGCCGCATGATCGTCCCAACGGGAGTGACGCACGTCAAAGCAGTGAAACCCATACGCCTGTGTAGTATCGCATGAGTTCTGCCCGGTGAGCAGTCGGATCAAGAAGCTGGACGAGAACAAGAATTGATCGGTTTGGGCGTAAACGTCCGGGTGATGGGCGCGCAGCCAATTCGCTTTGGGGGTGGTGTAGGCTTCGTCAAGCGGGTTGGCGGATAAGTTGACCACATACTCCGCTTCGGCGTGCGCCCGCAGATGAGCGGCTTCGGCGGCGGCGCGGCGATCCTGCCATGTCATGGCGGCGAACAGAGGCGCACCCGCTTTGTTGACCGGGACGAACGTCCAACCGGTGCTGTCAATCCCAATGCCGCTGATCTCCGAAGGGGCGATACCGGCAGATTTGACGACTGCGCGCACGGTCGCGCACAGCGCTTCCCACCAATCGAGGGGGTCTTGCTCCGACCACGCCGCCGCATGGCGGATCGTCGGGTAAGCCTGTGAGGCGCTGGCGGCGAGTTCACCATCGTCGCGCCACAAGCCGGTTTTCAGACTTGAAGTACCAACATCAATTCCGAGAAAGTACACAGTGTCACCTGAGAGGGGGAGTGCCCTGCCCGCAATTTAGGAATCCAGCCGAGATTGTACCGCTAGAGCGAGGGGGAGGCACATTTTTATGTCGGTATATGTCAGTGTTTCGTTACGAATCACATGACATTCTAACGAAAGGCAAATGCGATCTCTCCTCGTGTCTCCCGCTGAAAACAAAGTTGGGTCAGCGGCGGCGAACCCCCTCAATCAACATATCGACCAGCGGGCGCGTATATTCCTGTGGGTGTGCCATGATTTTCTCTGAACCCTGTTCATTGATGAGCGTCAAAATTTGTAACCCAACCACAAGCGCGGCAAGCGCACGCGTGAGTAGTGCAGCATCGACCTCCCGAAGCTGTCCCCGCTCAACACGGGCGCGTAGGTGATCTTCCAGCATGGTCAGCGCGGGTTTCACCACGCTGTCGTGATACCCCTGCCGCAGTGAAGGATTTGCAATGATGTCCGGCAGAATGGCGAGCAGTGCCGGATACTGACCCTCAATCGCCGTCATCCGTGTAACGAAGTACTGCTCAAAAAATGCTGCCGGATCGAGATCAAGCCCGCGTTCCATATACTCCATACGCTGATCAAGGTCGGCAATCTGACCGATGAACGCCAGCGCGAGTTCTTCTTTATTCGTGAAGTAGTTGTAGATTGTGCCCTCTGCGATGTCGGCGGCTTCTGCGATGTCTTTGGTGGTCGCGCGCTGAAAACCTTTCTCAAGGAACACCTGCGCGGCAGCATCAAGGATATGTTTCTTCTTGGCGGCGATCCGGCGGTCGCGCCG
>JAPKMU010000430.1 GCA_026645745.1 Anaerolineae bacterium
GCGGCGCGCATGGTGTTCGTCAAATCGAACACCGTCACACGAAACTGATACCAACCGGGACGATAAAATGCCGGAACGAATTGACCTAATGTCCCCTGTGAGGGTACAGGCTCGGTGTAATCACGTTCCAGCGTGACGAAATTCCCTGATGTCTCGGCACCAAGGAGTTCAAAACGGTAGTAAGCAAAATCCGGCACGGATGCGACCCCGATGACGGCGATAGGCTCAAACACGACCATTCCGTTCGCTGGGATCATCAACTGCACCAGCGGGTTGTTACAGTTGGCGGGTGCAGCATTCGGCAAGATCGTCCCAACGGGGGTGGGGGTGATGGTTGGCGTGGGCTGCACAAGATCAGCCGGATTTTGTTCACCCAATATCACGCCGCTGGCGTCGATATTAATGCCGCCTTCGACCGGAACAGGCGTAAATGTCGCAAAAATCCCGTCGTCGATCTCCAGCGCAACCGACACCACCAGCGCTTCGGTTTCGCGTAAGCGCGGCGCAACCACCCGCTGAACTCCGATCACGATCAAACCGATTTCTGCCAAGATCAACACCGCCGTGATCGCGTTCCCACGCTTGCTCTGCGCGAGGCTGCGCTCAAGCTCAAACCGTGCCGAACGCATGGTGTAGCTTGCGCGCCGCCATTGAAGAAAGAACACGAGCAAGAACACCCCAACGAGGATGTAAAGCCCTGTTGATACTTGCTCTACCAGAAAGACGATGCTGCTCATACCGGTTTCGCCGCTGCTATGCCATCGAACGGAGGACTCCGCGCACAATTGCGCTCATCCGGGGAACAAGTACCGCCGCCGCGTCAAGCACTTCCGCGTGACTTACTTCAACATGATGGTCAATCGAATGAATACTCGCGTTCGTGATGCCGCTCATGCCCAAAACGCGCATTCCCGCATGCCGCGCGACGAGGACTTCATGTACGGTTGACATTCCCACCGCGTCCCCGCCGATCATCCGTAAAAAGCGCACTTCTGCCGGGGTTTCGTAGTTCGGACCAGAAAGACAGACGTACACGCCTTCGTGTAATTCCATGCCTGCTTGACCAGCAGCGGCACGGGCGGCGGTGCGCAGCGGCACATCATACGTCTGTACCATACCGATAAATTTCGACGGTTCACTTGTATCGGCAAACGAACCGATCAACGGGTTCATGCCGGACATGCCGGGGAAATTGATATGATCGTTGATCAACATCACATCACCCGCTTTGAATGCCGGATTCAGACCGCCCGCCGCGTTCGTGACGATCAAGGTTTCCGCGCCGAGTTCCGCCATCACCCGCACTAAAAACGTGATCTGCGCGGGCGTATATCCTTCATAGAGATGCGTCCGCCCTTTTTGCACAGCGACTGGCACACCTTCCAATAAGCCGATGACCAAGCGCCCCGCATGACCGGGAACCGTCGATTCTGGGCATCCGGGGATATCCGCGTAAGGGATAGAGATTGGATCGGTAAGCTCATCCGCCAAACGATTCAGACCTGAACCCAAAATCATGCCGACTTTTGGCGCTGTCCGAATTCGTTCGCGCACCACAGCGGCAGCAGCTTGATAATCTGTCCGTGTAAACATCATCTTGACTCCTTTACATGAGGATAGCACTCGGCAGGTGTGAATTCCAGCCGATGAGGTTTCAACAAATCCTTTACAAGTCCACTGGATGCGTTTTTTAGAAATTCCAAGTAGAATAGGACTCTAGTACGGTTATCTTTATCAGTTTCATGGAATGCTATGCAAATCACATTGGAACATGCGATACACACTTACGCAGACGTTTATCAACGGGTCTATAAACGCGCCCCTCGCAATGTTCACATTTTGGATAGCGAATGGGTCATGATCAATGGGGCGCGCATGCGGATCAACGAACTCGAATACTTGACCCAGCAGCTTGAACACGAATACAGCAAGCTGTTGGCTCAGAAACGCAGCTTAGTCAACCGCTTGATCAATTGGTTCAAATAATCAGGTTTGAGCGCGCCGAAGTTCCTCTTGGTACTGCTGAGGCGTGTCCACATCCCGCAATATGGCATCATCTGCCACATTCACGTAAGTGATTTCGCTGCTGTGGCGGTTTAGCACATCGCGCGGCGCTCCATCTTCTGGCAGCGCGTACAACTCATCCCAAAGACTTCGATCCAAAAGAATAGGATGCCCCCGGCGCATGTCATAGCTCGGTGCGACGATCCGCGCCGACTGGTTACAATACGTCCGCATCACCCGCCTGACAACTTCCGCGCGAATCGTTGGTTGATCCCCCAAAACGATCAGCGCGGACGCAATATGATCCGGCATCGCGCGCAGTCCCACATTCACCGATGACAGCATCTCACCGACCGCATAATTCGGGTTGTAAACCGCACGCGCGCCGTGCCGCTCCGCGATTGCTGTGACTTCTTCGGCATGATTGCCCGTTACGACGCAAATCTCATCGACACGTGCGCTCCGAAGCTGGCATAAAATATGGTCGAGAATCGTTTCGCCGTTCGTCCATTCGAGCAGGACTTTAGGCGTTCCCATGCGCGTTGACATGCCCGCCGCCAATACCACCGCTCCGGCACGCTTGACCACTTCGTACACCGGATCAGCGGCGCGGGAATCGCCAATAACAACCCGATCCACACGTGGATTTTGTAGAATCTGGTGTGCAATAAAACGCGCACGAGCGCGGGGATACCCTTCACGCGGTACGCCGTTAATAAACGGGATCACCCGTGCGTCATCTGGCGCGCCTTTGAGACCGCCGCGCGCATCGCGTATCACCCGCGCAACCATTTTCGAGCGGATCGTTTCACCCGGCAGGTAATCAAAAGTGTTGACGATTCCGGCGGCGTTGTACACGGTTACGCTGTCCAGCGCTTTGCCCAACACGAGATAAGAAACAATGGGGATCACGACGGTTGTATGCGCGGGAATAACCGGTTCACGCTCACGCGGCATCTTGAAGAATAGGCGGCGCGCTCCATCGCCTTCAAGCAGCAGAACATCTGCGTGTTCCGCGAGTATTTTTGTGTCTTCAGGCGAAACACCGTTCGCTTTGTCCCGCTCAATCGACTTGTAAACGAATACGGGTTGTTCGCTCGTCTCAAAGCGGACTTGCCCATTCACGCCATCGGGCACAGCCACCGCCGAAGGAAAGAGCGGAAGTTCGTCATGAGCAATGCGCGTCGTCGTTGTCGCAATCACGCTGAAACCATGTGCGGCGAGTTCGTGCGCCAGTGCCGCCATCGTACTCGTCTTGCCGCCCGCACCCACCAAGGCAACTGTATCACCACGCTCAATATTGAGGGCTTCTATAAATTTCACTGCTGACTCCATCCCAGCCGCGCGCGAATATCGGCGCGGGTCAAGACTGCTTCAAGGACGCCGCCGCCCACAGCCAGCGACTTATCCGAGATGGTGAAGCAGTTTTCAGGTTCGATTCGCGGATCAAGATCACCGATCTTCATCCCCGTGTGCACAAGAACGTTGCGATGAATCAAGCCGCGCAGTACGCCTGCAAACGGCGCGATCACCGCCTCATCACCCACCCGCGCAATCGTCTGACCCGCATGGATCATCTCGCCGATCTGCGCTTCCGGTTCAACATGCCCGTTCGCAGGTGCACGCAGGACTCGCGTATGCGTTTGACTGCCGATGCTGCCCGGTTCGGCGGTATTCGGTTCGGCACTACCTGACCAGTAAACGCGCCCCAAACGATGCCCGCGATTCGTCTCGATCACCGCATGCGCGTGAACGCCTACCACATAACCGGGACCCAACGCGATCACCAGCGGCGCATCTTCGATCTTAAGGTCAAGGGGGCGTTTCTCCATGCGTCCGTCCACCACAATCAACGGCTGAAGACTCTTGATCAGCGCCCCATCAGGATCAACCAACACGGGAATTTCGCCTTGGTCAATAACAGCGAACGCTGTATCAAGATCGGTCACGCAGCGTGCCGTCAATTCTTCTACGGTACGCGTACCATCAACCACGGAATCACCGAAACATACCGCACGACGTACCAGCAGCGGAGCGGGCAGTTCAAGCACGATCACGCCGATTCCAGAACGCACTAAGCGCGCAATCACGCCGCTGGCGAGATCACCGCCGCCCCGCATCAAAACTCCGTTAAAGCCCATCGATTCCATGCGCTCGCATTGCCGCAACGACCCGATCAGGGATCATCGGCAGATCATCGAACCAGATACCGACCGCATCATGGACAGCCGCCGCAATTGCCGCCGCAGCCGGGACGAACGGCATTTCCGCCATCCCGCGTGCGCCAAACGGACCTATTGGGTCAGCGTATTCGAGAACCACCGATTTCACTTCCAAAGGCACATCGAGAATGGTCGGGATCAAGTAGGTGGACAAATACGGGTTGAGCAGTCGTCCTTCGTTCGAAATCAGATGCTCCATCACCGTATAACCAATTGCCTGAATAACCGCGCCTTCGATCTGTCCCTGCACCTGCT
>JAPKMU010000431.1 GCA_026645745.1 Anaerolineae bacterium
TTCCCCTCTCTATCGCTTGCGATGGAGAGGGGTGGCGCACCGAAGGTGCGACGGGGTGAGGATTTACTGTCGCCCCCCTCCTTGCGCCAGCGGGGTGAGAAGTAGTTTCTAATCCCCGCTGCTCGTCGCCTTGATCACGAGTTCGGTCGCTTCGATCATATCTTTGTCTTCGCGCTTCGAGCGCATGATCGCCAGCGCGATCACGCCGATCAGCACCACCATCACAATCGTCACGATCGTGCGTGTGCCGGAGTCCGTCTGGGGTGCGGAGATCGTCACCACCAGCGGCGCGGCGAGCAGCGATACAAGGTTGACCACTTTAATCATCGGGTTGAGCGCTGGACCCGCCGTATCTTTGAAGGGATCGCCAACGGTATCACCAACGACCGCCGCTTTGTGCGGATCGCTGCGCTTGCCGCCGTAGTTGCCTTCTTCGATGAACTTCTTGGCGTTATCCCACGCACCGCCCGCGTTGCTCATAAAGACCGCCATCAACTGACCGGTGAGGATGATGCCTGCCAAGAAACCGCCGAGCGCCGGAGCACCGAGCAGGAAGCCGACGACAATCGGAGTTAGCACGGCGACCACGCCGAGCGGAAGAAGCTCACGCTGCGCGGCAGAGGTGGACACGCTGACCGCTTCGGCATAGTCCGGCGTTTTCGTGCCTTCCATGACGCCGGGGACGCGAAGCTGACGGCGCACGATGTTGATCATCTTGAACGCGGCGCGATTGACGGCGCGGATCAGCAGACTGCTGAACAGGAAGATCAAGCCGCCGCCGATCAAGAAGCCGATGAATACGATCGGGTCAGCGATGTTGATCCCGCGCCCGTAAACCGTGTCTTCCAGCGGAATGCCTAAGCCTAACTGGACGACGCGGGTATCGGTCAAGAACGAGCCGAACAGCGAAACGGCGGCGAGCACGGCTGAACCGATGGCGATACCCTTGGTGATCGCTTTCGTCGTGTTTCCGACCGAGTCGAGCGCGTTGAGGGTTTCGCCGCCCGCGCCGATGTTTTCGCCGGAAAGTTCTGCGATGCCCTGTGCGTTGTCGCTGATCGGACCGAAGGCGTCCATCGAGACGTTGTTACCCGTCAGTGTGAGCATACCGATACCCGTCATCGCCACACCGTACAGAATGGCGGTGAAGTTATCGACGATCTGAATGCCTGCGCCGTTCGTGATCGGGAACAAGCCGAAGATTACGATGCTGGTGAGGATACTGCCGGAGAGCACGAGGATCGCCCAGACCGAGCTTTCCATACCGCTCGACAAACCGCTGAGGATCGTTGTTGCCGCGCCTGTCTGTGTGCTGCGGGCGATTTCGCGCACCGGGGCATGTTCGGTGTCGGTGAAGTATGCCGTTACGCGGTCGGTGACGACGGCGAGGATAATACCGACGACGACCGAGGCGAGCGGCTGCCAGATCACCTGACCGCTGTTGATGTCCGGTTCACGCATGTAGAAGATCGTGAAGGCGGCGAACATGACGACGCTGATCACGGCGGCGCTGTAGAACCCGCGTGTGATCGCATGGAGCGCATCCGAACCCTTGCCTTCGCCCGGATTCACCTTGACCAGATACGTGCTGATGATCGAACTCAACACGCCGATGCCGCGCACCACGAGCGGGAACACGATCCAAATCGGGGAGCGGGTCACGGTCGCCAGCGCCAAGCCGAGGATCAAGCCGGACACGATGGTGACTTCGTAGCTTTCGAAGATGTCCGCCGCCATACCGGCGCAGTCACCGACGTTATCACCCACGAGGTCAGCGATTACGGCGGCATTGCGCGGATCGTCTTCCGGCAGTTCCGCTTCGACTTTACCGACGAGGTCAGCGCCCACGTCCGCCGCTTTGGTGAAGATACCGCCGCCCACGCGCATGAACAGCGCCAGCAGCGTACCGCCAAAGCCGAAGCCGAGCAGCGCATCCGGTGAGGCGATGCCGAAGATGATGAAGATCACCGTGCCGCCGAACAAGCCCAAACCGTCGGTGAGCATACCGGTGATCGTGCCGGAACGATACGCGATGCGGAGCGCGTCCGCATAACCGCGTTTGGGGTCAACGGCGGCGGCGGCGGTGCGCACGCTGCCCTGAACTGCCATGTTCATGCCGACAAAACCAACCGCCGCGCTGAAGATCGCGCCCATCAGGAATGCGCCTGCACGCCCGATTGCGGTTTGTGTGCGTGCCGCATCGCAGCCTGCTTCACCCGGCAGGATACCCTGCTGCACGATCAAGGCTTCTTCCGCGAAGATGCGCGCGTTGTAGTCTTCCAGCGTAAGGGTTGTGCCTTCAGCAATCGGATTTGCCGCTTCGTAGTCGGTACGGATTGTCTCTGCCAGTCCCGGGCAGAAGTGTTCAATTGCGTAAGGCGTCGGGTTGACGACGTAAACACTGAAGAATAGTACAACGACGAGGACGACGATCAAGACGGCGATAATGCGGAACTGGGAGCGGAGATAAGCATTCGCTCCCGTGCGAATGAAGCTCCACATCGCTTGCATCTTATCGCTGCCCTTGTGTTCGGAGAGGATTTGACGCGCAAGGAACACCGCGTAAACCAACCCTGCGAACGCAATGGCTAAGACGATGTAGATTAAGATGTTTTCCGTATCATTCAGTGGACGCATAGAAAGATAACCCTTTAATTGGTGATAGACGTCACAATTGTGACATGAGCAATTGCGCTTTGCAAAGGCTCAGAAACGACTCTTTTTCAACAGCGACCGCACAAAAAACAGGTAGTTTTCGATCTGACGAATGTTATACCCTGTCTATCTCGAAAAAACTTTGTGTCAAATTGCACAAGACCTGATCTTCACCTCCTCTATCGCATGCGATGGAGCGGGGTCGGGCAGTCATGAAAAATCCCCTGTCGCCCCGCTTTGATGCACTTGCCCCGCCCGCTACAATACGCCAAAAATCTCAAGGAGTCCGGTTTATGCCATCCGACATGATCCGCCAATCCGAATACGGCATTTTTATCAACAATCAATACCATAGCAGCGCCAAAAACTTCGCCGTCACCAATCCCGCCACAGGCGAAACCCTCACCGAAGTTCCCGACGCGGGCGCGAGTGACACCCTCGCCGCCATCGACGCGGCAGCGGCGGCGCTCCCCGCATGGTCAGCCACCCCCGCCATCGAACGCGCCGCCATGCTCCGTAAAGCCGCCGCGCTCATGCTCGAACGCCGCGAACGTCTCGCCACGATCATGACGCTCGAACAGGGCAAGCCGCTCACCGAGTCACGCGGCGAAATCGCCTACGCCGCCAGCTTTTTTTCATGGTTCGCGGGCGAAGCCGAGCGCGTCTACGGGCAGATCGTCCCCGCCGCCGCCCCTAACAAGCGCATCCTCGTCATGCGTCAGCCTGTCGGCGTCTGCGCCTTGATCACGCCTTGGAACTTCCCTTCCGCCATGCTCACCCGCAAGATCGCCCCGGCGCTTGCCGCTGGCTGCACCGTGATCTGCAAGCCCGCCGAGCAAACCCCGTTGAGCGCGCTTGAACTCGGTCGCATCTTCATTGACGCGGGCATTCCGGCGGGCGTGGTGAATATCCTCCCCGCCCTCGATCCGATCCCCTTCAGCGAAACCATCTTTGCAGATGATCGCGTCCGCAAAGTCTCGTTTACCGGCTCAACCGAAGTCGGGCGCATCTTGATCCGCAGTTCCGCCCAAACCGTCAAACGCATCTCGCTTGAACTCGGCGGAAACGCTCCGTTTATCGTCTTCGACGACGCCGATCTCGACGCGGCAGTGAAGGGCGCAGTCGCCTCTAAGTTCCGCAACAGCGGGCAAACCTGCATCTGCGCCAATCGTATCTTTGTCCAAAGCGCCGTATACGATGCCTTTGCGGAGAAATTCACCGCCGCCGTTGCCAATTTAAAGGTCGGCAGCGGGCTTGAATCCGACACCATGATCGGACCGCTCATCGATCACCCCGCGCTGGAAAAAGTCACGCGCCACGTGCAGGACGCCGTCAGCAAGGGTGCGCAGATCATGACGGGCGGCGCACCCCTCCCCGCCCAATTTAATCCCACCGGCACATTCTGGACGCCAACCGTCCTCTTGAACGTCTCGCCGCACATGCTCGTCACCCAAGAAGAAACATTCGGTCCCGTCGCCCCGTTGATCCGCTTTGAAACGGAAGACGAAGTGCTCGCGCTCGCCAACGATACACCCTTCGGCTTATCGGCATACTTTTACAGCCAAAATGTCAGCCGCGTGATGCGCGTTGCCGAAAAGCTCGAATTCGGGATCATCGGCGCAAATGACGCGCTCCCCTCAACCGCGAATGCACCTTTCGGCGGTGTCAAGCAAAGCGGGCTTGGGCGCGAAGGCGGCGCGTTCGGTATCGACGAATATTTAGAAGTGAAATACGTTTCGATGGGGGTCTAACCACTTCACTCGCTCTATCACAGGATGACACTTTTTCCTCAC
>JAPKMU010000432.1 GCA_026645745.1 Anaerolineae bacterium
ACGAGGCGCGCCAATCCACCAACACCGAAAAACGTGACCATCTCAACCGGATGATCACCGACCTGCACAGCCGTTTTCGGCGGATCAATGACCGTTTCAAGCGCGAGAAGTACGCGGCGGAGCATCCCTTCGGCGTGATCTTCTGGAAATCCAACCGGCTCGGACGGGACAGCACGCACGCGGTGAACATCAAGTCCGATCTGCGACTGCGCGGGATCACCATTATCGATCTGGTCACCGGGGCGAACACAGGCATCGCCGGTGTCGATTACATCATCGAAGCGGTGCAGGTCACGCACGACGAAATGGTCATCGAAGATATCTCCGCGACCAGCAAACGCGGCTTGGCGCAGCTCGTCGGCACGCTCGACACCGACCCGACGTTTCTGTCGTTCAATCCCGGCTGGCAAAGCACAGGCGGCTACCTCGGTTGTATGCCCGGCGGCGCGCCGCGCGGCTTTATCGGGGAGCGCGTCCGCATTGGGACGTATGAGCGCAAGAAAGGGCGCAAGTCGGGTGAACCGCGCATTGTGCAGCGCCTCGTTCCTGATCCTGAGTTATGGGAGCGGTGCAAGACGGCGTGGAAGATGCGCTACGAGGGGACAAGCGTTGAGCAAATCCACCGCGTGACCCGGCTGTACAAGACGATCAACGGCTACGACAGCTTCTTTGACAATCGCATCTACACGGGCGATTTGATCTATGGCGGGGAACTGTACGCCAACTTCGTCCCGGCGATGATTCCCCGTGAGTGGTTTGACGAAATTCAGCGGCGGAAGGTGCAGCACGCGGCGAAACAGCAGGGGAAACCGGTTGCGGCTGCGGTCGAACCTGCGAGCGTGGGCAGTCAATACCTGCTGTCGGGGTTGGTCGTGTGCGGGGTGAAGGGCGACGAGGAACATCCGATGCACATTGAGAGCATTCCGGGTGAGAAGGGCGTGCGCGGGAACTACATCTACTTCATCTGCACGACGATGAAGAACACGCGCAAAGCGGCGTGTGATGCGCGGCGGTTGAGTATGCGCGCACTCGAAAATACCGTCATTCATCTGCTGATGGATCGCATCCTGACGGCGGACAATCTGCGTCCGATTGCGGCGGAAATCCGCAAGGCACTCAAGGACACGAGCGGCGAGGCAGGCACGCGGATCGCGGCACTCGAAGCGCAGCTCCATGAGGTGCGCAAGGCGATTGACAACGTGATGGATGCGATTGAGAAGATGGGGTATGCGCCGCAGCTTCAACAGCGCTACGACGTGCGGCGGCAGGAAGAAGAAACGCTGCTGCATGAACTCAACATGCTCAAGGCGCTGCGGGTGAAGCCTGCCCAGTTGAGCCGCTTGAATGATGAAACGCTCGACGGGTGGATTGCGCAGATTCGCGCAGTGCTGATGGGTGAGGATCGGCAGGCGGCGCGGCGGGCGCTGCATCAGTTCGTGGCGAAGATTGTGATCAAAGAAAAAACGGGACTGCTGTATTACACATTCCCGTTTCCTGATGAACTGTATATGCCTAGTTTTGGACAGGTGGACCTGAGGGGATTCGAACCCCTGACCTCTACAGTGCGATTGTAGCGCTCTCCCATCTGAGCTACAGGCCCGCAGTGAGTTAAAGCATACTCTCCCCGCTGGCGTGCGTCAAGACTCAAGTCAACGGTGCACCTGACATAGGACACCCCCTCATAAACTGCGCTTGCCAGATGATCTTCCTCCTGATTTCGCGCCGATGCCGTTCCGAATGTTGGTTGCCTAGAATCGTGGTGCTATAATCCCCCGCACAGCAAACGAAGCTATTACAGTGTAATCACCAACGATGCCCCACGGGGTGTCTATGGCTTATTGAGGAGTAACCGACTTGACTTCGCTCGTCACCACGATTACCGAAACGCTCCGCTATCGCGGCGCGATTGGGCAGTGGAGCTGGGTGCTGCATCGCGTCACAGGTTTAGGCGTGGTGCTGTTTCTCACGCTGCATGTGATCGATACCTCGTGGGCAGTGTTTTGGCCCGCACTCTACGAAAAAGCAATTGCCATCTACCAGACGCCGATTTTCACGATTGGCGAGTTTGCCCTAACCGCGTGTGTGATCTATCACGCGCTGAACGGCGTCCGTATCGCCCTCTTCGATTTCCGCCCGGAATGGTGGAAACATCAAGCAAAAGCGGCGCAGCTCGTCCTTCTTGGCACAATACTTATTCTGATCCCAACTTTTTTGGCGATGTTTGGGCATGTGCTGGCGTACTACAACGAAAGCCCGCAGATGCTCAGCCTGCTTGAAGTTCTGCGCGAACAAATTCCGTTCGTGATTGGGATTGGTGGAGCAGTCGCGCTGGCGGTGATCCTCGCCGTGCTGACACAGCCGTTCTTGAGCGACAGCAAGAAGCCGACGCAGAAGCCGCGCGGCAGCCGCCTTGAGCGCTTCTGGTGGTCGTTCATGCGCGCCAGCGGGATCGCGATTGTGCCGCTCGTGTTCGGTCACTTGGCGATGATCCACTTGATTCAGGGTGTGTTCGAGATCACGGCAGCCTCGCATGTCGTTGTTGCGACTGATCTCGTGAATGTGAGTGGAACGGCAACTGAATTTGTCGCTCATCGTTGGAACTTCTTGTTCGCGGGCGTTGCCATCTGGCGCTTGTATGATATTGCTCTGCTCGCGTTGGTCACGGTTCATGGTTTTAATGGTCTGCGCTATGTGCTGACCGATTACACCACCCAAAGCCCACTGCTGCGCCGTGCAGCAACCTATCTGGTCACGATTGGCGCGGCGGTGCTGTTGGCAGTAGGCGGTGCGGCGCTGCTTGGCACCATTGAACCGAGCGCAATTGATATCGCTGAAGAAGCACAAGCGCGGTTATTTGGCGAAATAGCCGCACCCGAAATCGTCCCGGAAGCGACGGAAGCACCAGCCAGCGGCGGTTAACATTGATTCGGCGGGAGCGGCTGTGCCCGCTTAAAACTCGATTCGACATGTATAGATGTAAGGGTTGTACTGCGTCATGCAAACACATCATCATCAATTTGAAGCGATTGTCGTAGGCGCGGGCGGCGCAGGCTTAATGGCGGCGCTGTACGCGACAAAAGGCGGCGCAAAGGTCGCGGTGATCAGTAAGTTGTACCCGACGCGCAGCCACACCGGAACGGCTCAGGGTGGGATTGGCGCGGCGTTGGGCAATCTTGAAGAGGACAGCCCGCTTTGGCACGCATTTGATACCGTCAAGGGCGGCGATTATTTGGCAGACCAGAATGCCGCGAAAGTTCTTGCGGAGAATGCGGTCGATGCCGTCATCGAACTCGAACATATGGGGCTGCCGTTTGACCGCACCGAAGATGGCAAGATCAGCCAGCGGCGCTTTGGTGGGCACACCAGCAATTTTGGTGAAAAACCTGTTCGCCGCGCCTGCCACGCTGCCGACCGCACGGGGCACATGATCCTGCAAACGTTGTACCAACAGTGCATAAAACATAACGTCACCTTTTTTGATGAATATCACGTTGTTGACGTGATCATGAACAACAATGTCTGCGTCGGCGTGATCGCGGTCGCTGTCGGCACGGGCGATTTGCACATCTTCCACGCCAAAGCCGTGCTGTTTGCGACGGGCGGATGGGGGCGTGTATGGAGCGTGACGCGCAACGCGCACAGCCTGACAGGCGACGGCGCGGCGCTTGCGTACCGCCGGGGTGTACCGCTGCAAGACATGGAATTCTTCCAATTCCATCCGACGGGCATCTATAAGATGGGCATTTTGATCACCGAAGGCGTGCGCGGTGAAGGCGGCGTTTTGATCAATGGACGCGGCGAGCGCTTTATGGAAAAGTATGCGCCGCGCATCAAAGACCTTGCCAGCCGTGACGTGATCAGCCGCTCGATTTATCTGGAAATCCGTGACGGCAATGGCGTGAAGGGCAAAGATTATGTGTATCTGGATGTCACGCCGCCGACAGTGAATCGTTATCTGGCGGAAGCGGGCGAGACACGCCGCATTACCGCCGAAGATGTCGAAAAGAAACTGCCGGACATTCTCGATTTCTGCCGCACCTATCTGGGCGTTGATCCGGTCAAAGAACCGATGCCGATCCAGCCGACGGCGCATTACGCGATGGGCGGCATTCCCACCAACATCGACGCGGCAGTGATCCTCGACGCCGCCGGAACGGTGCTTCCGGGGATGTATGCGGCGGGCGAAGTGGCTTGCGTGAGCGTACACGGTGCGAACCGTCTCGGCACGAACTCGCTGGTTGACCTCGTGGTGTTCGGTCGGCGCGGCGGGATGGCGATGGCGGAATACGTCAAGGGCGCAGACTTTGTGCCGCTCCCGCCGAATCCCGAAAAGGAAATCGTCGCGGAACTGGAACGCATTCGCAGCAGCAGCGGCAAGACCAAGCACGGTGAACTGCGCGCCGCGATGCAAAAGACGATGATGGAAGG
>JAPKMU010000433.1 GCA_026645745.1 Anaerolineae bacterium
GGACAAGTAATTCAGACGATTGGACTCGGACCGCACCGGTTGTTTCAAGGAGCACCGCGCCCCGATTGGATGTTTGATCGCATACGCTACGGCGGCATTTTGAACGATCTCGCCAGCCATCAAATCGACCAATTCCTCGTATTCACGGGCAGCACAGACGCAGAAATCGTGAGTGCGCAGACGGGAACTGCGCGATTCCGCCAATATCCAGAGTTTGAGGATTTTGGCGACCTGCTGCTCCGGAGCACGCACGCGACCGGATATATTCGCGTCGATTGGCTCACCTCGGAGGGATTACCCGCATGGGGGGATGTTCGGTTGTTCGTCCTCGGGACGCATGGCAGCATCGAAATCCGCAAAATCATCGATCTTGGCGGACAAGCGGGCGCGAATCATCTATTTGTCGTGGACACCAATGGAGTTGAACGTATCTCATGCGCTGAGGTCTACCTGCCGTTTGCCCATCAATTGATCGCAGATATCCGCGACCGCACAGAAACAGCCATGACTCAGGAACACTGCTTTACGGTGAGCCGCCTGGCATTGACCGCACAATCACAGGCGCTCACGCTGGCATTCGCCCCCAACGGGTGATAAATGTCCGCATCGAATATGATGGCAGAACCCATCTTTTCATCAGTATTTGTTGTACACTATTTGTAGAGAGGCTGTGAAAGCGAGGATGGAGGACACCCCATCCATTTTCCTTCCTCATGGTTGTCAACCTGAAGCGGAGAAGCTGGAGCTTCTCCGCGAACAGCCCTTCCGCACCGACCCGCTGAACATGAGCGGAGTCACATTCTGCAAAACGATGTTCATCGCAGAAAGGGTGGAAGCGATGCCTACGATTCAAAAGCAAGTTCATCTAAACGTTACCGCGTCCGCCGCGTACCGCTACCTTCTCGATCCCGCACATGTTCTCGCATTCTGCCCCAATGTCGTCGACGTCAGCGAGATTAGAAAGCAGTCCCCAACCGACACACATTTCTTGTGGCGCTACAACATGATTGGCGTGCGGTTTGAGGGTGAAGCGATCATGAAGGAGGAAAAATACGGCGAACAGATTCACATTCGAGTATCGGGCGGCATTCACGCCAGCGCGACGTGGATGCTTACACCAGCCGATTCCGGCATTAATCTCTCAATTTTGGCTGAATACGCCGTGCCAAAACCCCTGCTCCACAGTCATTCAGAAGAAACAATCATCCGTGCCAATGCTCACACGGTTGACTGTATGCTTGAAAATCTCAAGATGCTGCTTGAAGTCGAAACGGCTTAACGCTTATGACGGGAGCGCTTTGAGCATCTCAATCAACGGCGGCGCGAGTTGATCGAGCGCGGTTTGCACCATCGTTGACAGCGGTTGATCAAACTCGGTTTGGGCGGGCTGAATCCCGATGAGCGCCACGTCGCAACCCAGTTCAAGCTGAAGATATGCGGCAATCATGTGAAGCGGCAGCGTATGGCTTGAGCCGCTGACTCCAGTGGTTGCGCGCCAATCCAGCCAACAGACCGCGCCGGGGGACTGCCCCATTTGCGCCGCGTCGATCAACACGACAAGCGTCGGCGCAAAACGGCGGATCACCCCGGTTTGATTTTCCGGTGCATGACCGGCTTCGATGATGAGGAGATTCGGGTGTGTGCCAACGCCGTTGTGCAGCATCCGCGCCGCGATCACCCCGGCGGCGTCATCTCCGCGCAGTTCGTGACCAATTCCCAAAAGAGCGACGCGCGGATTAGGTTTGTTCGTTAACACCTTTCGGAGCGAGGTCTGCCAATCGCTGCACATCTGCGTCATCTCCGCATGTAATCGTAAACAGCTTCTTGTCCGTGTCCGCGAGTTCCCATTCATCGTGCGCCATCGTGAGCGCGCTTTGGCGGCACGAAACGACACATTGGGCGCAGTAGGTACAGCGGTCAAGGTGATAACGCAGCACAACGCGCTTGTTCGCCTTATCAACCATAAAGACTTCAAGCGCTTGCGCGGGGCAGTCCTTCACGCACAGCGAACAGCCTGTACACTTCTCGGCATCCCAATTGAGTTTGCCGCGCAGTCGATCCGGGGAGGCGGTGCGCTCAAACGGGTATTGGCGCGTCGCAGGGCGTTGGAAAAGCGCGCGGATCACGTCGGTAAACATTGCGCCCATTCTCATGAGGTAAAGCCTCCGATCAGCATCAAGACCAACCACTGCCCAAGCACCAACAGAGCGCCGTAACGCCACCATAATCCAACCACTTGATCGATCCGTAAGCGTGCCATCAACGACTGCAAAACGGACATCCCGAGCAGAAGTACCAGCGTTTTGAGGACGAATTCAAGTGGATTATTCAGCCCGCCTAAATAGAACGATGCGACGAGCGTCAGCCCAACCATCAGTTCGACTTTACGCCCTAAGTAGAACAGCGCCAACCCGCGACCGCTGTATTCGGTCATCGCCCCGGCGACGATCTCTGTTTCCGCTTCTGGCGAGTCAAACGGCGGCAGTTCCAGCTTGCCCAACAAGCCAATCAGCGCGACAACGAACCCAACAGGCTGCAAGAACGCCATCCAATGGGACTGCGCATAAGCGTTCACCTCGCTGATCTGCCAGCTTCCGGCAGCAATCGCCGGACCGAGCAGGGCGACGAGGAATGGCGCCTCGTAGGAGAATAACTGAGTCAGCGTGCGGGTCGCGCCGACGAGCGAAAAACTATCGGTCGTGTTCGAGCCAGCAAGCCCAGTACACAATGTCAGCAAACTGAGCAGGTACAGCGCGACGATCAAATCCCCGGAAAAGCTGAAAGTCGGCGCTAACCCAGCAAGCGGCACATACAGCGCCGATGTCAGTGCTCCGGCGAGCGCCACAATCGGAAGCACGACAAACAAGAATGTACTCACTCCACTGGGGATCACTTCTTCTTTCACCAGCAGTTTGACCACGTCTGCCAGCGGCTGAAACCAGCGCGGACCGACGCGGTTTTGCAGCCGCGCGATCAGTTTGCGGTCTGCCCATTCATACATCATCCCGCCAGCCAGCAGAAACAACCCGCCGGGGAAGACGAGGATCGCTAAAATTTCGCTCACGGCTGCCCCCTATAGAAGTCAATCCCGTGTTGGCGCAGACGCTCCCACGTCCACACGTCACCATCTTCGCCTTGGTGGATCACCGTCGTGCGATCATTGCACGAGAAGCACGGATCAATCCCTGCAAGGATCATTGGAATATCCGCCAACTGCTGACCGATCCCCAACACAGGAACCGATGCCATATTGCACATCGTCGGTGTGCGCACTTTGATGCGCTCCGGCATATCGCTGCCGTTGCTTTTGATGAAGTAGAAAAGCTCGCCGCGCGGTGCTTCGACACGGCTGATCGTCTCGCCTTCTTTAATCCGGCGCGGAATGCGCGCTGTGATCTCGCCTTCTGGCATGTGATCGAGAATTTCGCGGATCAAGCGGTAGCTTTCAAAAAGCTCATTGATGCGCACGACGAACCGCGATTCGAGATCGCCAACGGTATGCAGCACGAGCTTGACCGGAAAATCAACATACGCCGCGTAAGGTGCATCGACGCGCACATCACGCGCTACGCCCGATGCTCGCGCTGTCGGTCCCACCAACCCGATCTTCTCGGCTTGCGCCGCGCTCGTCGTACCGATTCCGCGTGTACGCCGAAGAAAAACCATGTCCGAAGTGACGATGGACAGATAATGTTTGCTGCGCTCCTCTAACGTCTCAAGGGCGCGCAAAATCGTATCGCGTTGGTCGGTGCTGATGTCGAATTTCACACCACCGATCAAGTTTGCGGAGTAATTTACGCGGTTGCCCGTCAGCGATTCGAGCACATCCATCAGCGCTTCGCGGTCGCGCCAACTATACATAAACAGCGTATCAAAGCCCGCTTCATGCGCCGCTACGCCGAGCCACATCAGATGGCTGTGAATACGCTCCAACTCCGCAACGATCACACGGATCGCCTGTGCGCGCGGCGGCGCGGACACCCCCGCCAACTTTTCGACGCCGAGACAGTACGCGAGCGCATGGATATGCGAACAAATGCCGCAGATGCGCTCCAAAAGGTACATATTTTGTGTCCAGTTGCGCGATTCAGTCGCTTTTTCGATGCCGCGATGCGCATAACCAAGGCGCACCGAAGCCGCCGTCACGATTTCGCCATCAACTGTGAATTCAAAATGCCCCGGTTCTTTCAGCGCGGGATGCTGCGGACCGATCGGGATAATGAATTTTTCGCGTTTTTCGTCAATCATCGCAGTCTCTTTCCCTAATCAAGAACGGCATCTTTCCGCAGTGGATAAACCCCTTCGCGCCAGTCATCAGGGAGGAACAAACGATCTGTGTTCGTCAATCCTGTGACCTCGACTCCGAGCATTTCCCGCAGTTCGCGTTCATAAAAGATCGCGGACGGCA
>JAPKMU010000434.1 GCA_026645745.1 Anaerolineae bacterium
CGTTTGACCGCTTCGAGTCCGCTCTGTGTGATGAAGCCTTCCAGATCAAGCACATCCCATGTATTTTCGACCGCCGCTTGTTCGATCAGCAGATCAACCGCGCGCGAATAACCGATTTCGCGCAAACACTGGAATAACTGCGACGTGCGCGGCTGTTTTAAGTCGTCTTTACGGATCAGGAGCGGCTCAACTTTGTTGTCGTCGCTCATCGGCAGCAGTCGCGGCGCGGTTGCCAGCGCCAGCAGCCCTAAATAGATCGTCTGGGTGGAAAAATGATCAAGGCGATCGTGATATTCCGACCCGGTGCGCTTCGGGCTTTGATAATTCGGCTCGCCCATCTCGATTGCGCGCCGTCCGTGCAGCGCCGGAACATACATCCCATCATAATCGACCAGACGCACGCGCCCATTCGGTTCAACGAGGATGTTGTTGTGCTGCAAATCACCGTGCGCGCATCCGAGTTCCTTCAGGTTGCCCGCCGCCTTGCGAAAATCAGCGGCGAGGCGCATCATCGCGTCAAAATCGGTGGCATGATCGCGCACATACGTGGTGAGGGGCAGCCCATCGATCCATTCCATTTTCAGGATCGGCACCCATTCTTGACCGATGTATACCCCTTCGGTTTGATACTCAAAGGTGGCGAACAGCGGGTGACGCCGATCATTCACGAAATGGCTGATCGCCGCGTAGCGCTCCGCCAGATCACCGTAGGCTTGAAGTTTCAGGTCAATCGTAAAACAGCGCACGGCGACCGTTTTTCCGGTTGCATCAGTGAACTTGTACGTGATCGCGCTCGCGCCGGAGGAACTGTACAACTGGCGCTTACCCGTCACGCGGACAGCCGAACCACCCTTCAACAGTGGATCACGGAAGAATGCCGCCGGATTCTGTAACTTCTCGTTGTATTCACTCGCGCTGATTGTCGCCATCGTTGCCCATTAACTATCGCTGGATGGATACGTTTTTATTCGTCGTCAAATCCCCAGCCTTTCGGCGGAGGTGGCTTCGGCGGTTGATTGGGTGCATTCGGTTTCGGCGGCGGTTGAGGCGCGGGCGGCAGATTACCCCGGCGCTGCGCCGTGCTGTTGAACAAATCATCCACGCTCTGCGGTGCTTGTGGGGCGCTTGGCGGCGCTTCTTGCGCCGGGGATCGGGTCGGCGGCGGCGAAAAAACAGCGCCCTGCTGCTCGACCACCATTAACACGTACTGCAAGCTCCCTTGAGCGATGTTCACACCGCGCACACGGCATTTCCACACGCCGGGAGCAGCGCCGGGGATTTCGATTTGCAGCGGCGACTGGCGGCTTTGCTGCGATGTCGCCTTATTCCCGTTCGGATCGTAAATCTCAAGCCCCACTTCATCGCCTGTATGCCAGCCGAGCACAAAGCGCAGTCCAGCGGGCTGCCGCAGATCATAGCCGAGCCATTCCGAGGTTTGTCCCTGCTGCACGGTTGCCAGATTTTCCGCGCCGGTGAGCAGTTTGTACTGTGAGTCACGCGCGCCGCGCGCCAGCCAGAATGCCACATTGTTGAAGTAGCGCGCCGTTCCCGCCGTGCGGAAGTACGCCTCGCGGTTCATGATCTTGGTGAAACCGGTATCCAGCACCACACGCTGATCGCCTTGAACGAACGCACCCATGCAGCGCTGTCCGTCGTGGCTCTGTGCGACGATTTCGATCCCCGCACCGGGAACAATATCGCAGATCGTCCAACCCTCGTATAAGCTGTTCAGCCCGAACGTGAGTTGATGTTCGATGAAGAACCCCGGCTGCACACGATCCCCCGGCTTGAGGAGTTCATTACCCGGTTGATTCCCTTGAAATGTGCTGTTCACTGCCGCGCGTGCCAGCAGATTGGCATCGGCATAAAACGGATCGTTGTCCGCCCAGATCAGCAGCCCGCCGCCCGCCTTGTTGTAATCAACGATCTGCCGGACATGCTGGCTGGAAAGATGCTCAACTTTGTCACTCAAATACCAGAGCTGCGCGTATTCGCTCAAGCGACCACGCTCAAGAATCGTGCGAAAGTCGCGGAACTTGACGACTTCCAGCGTGAGGTTGCGCTCCAACATCGTCGGAACGAGCAGGTTTTTGGCATTGGCGTACAGATTTTCCCCATCATACGAGACGCACAGCAGCACTTTTTCACCTTTTAGGCGCGAGTCATCCTCCCCGCCGAGGTCAAAGCGCTTCCCCTGTAAATTCCCGAACTCATCATGTAACGGTGATTTCTTCGCCATGATCGCCGCTTTCGCTGGTGGTCGTTATTCGTCGTCGAAGCCCCACCCTTTCGGCGGTGGTGTCCCCGTTGACGGCTTGGTTGATGGTGTTGATCCGCCCGGATTCGGCGGCGGCGGTGCAGGTGGCAGGCTCGTCGGGCGCTGCGAACCGCTGAACAAATCATCCACGCTCTGAGGCGCACGGGCGGGCGCGGGTGCGGGGGCGCTGGACGGCTTGCGCTCCCATGTCGGGTTAGCGGCAGGGCGGTCGCTTGCTTTGGTGTATTCTTTCCCCTGTAGGATCGCGTCGGCTTCTTCGCGCCCGCCTTCGAGCGTCGTGATCGCGTTCAAATCGTCAATTTCGATGCTCGGCACGAGGAATTGATCGATCTGCGTCGCCTGTACAACGCCTGTCGCTTTCACATACTGGTTGAAATACGCCTCGTGCGCGGAGTTCTTGCCCTTCTTGGTCAGCGCCTCCAACGCATCTCCGATCAAATACAGTGCGGACGATGGCGCTGCGCCGGAGCTAAATTCACACACAATCGCGTCCTGCTGCGCTGTAACCTTGTGAATACGCCCGACGAGCGTTCCGGTGTTGCCCTGCATCCGCATGAGTTTGGTTTGATCGACCGAAATGGCGGAGAAAACCGGGTTGCCCTCCGGTGTGAAGATCAGCGACGGATCGACCGGAACCGCGCCCATCGTGACGGCGTGCGTCTGCGTGCTCCCCTTCAAGAAGTCTTTCAACGAGGGGCAGGTGGTCAAATCCGCTTTGCAGATTTGCCGAAAGCGTTCAACGAGCGGCGCAAGTTCGTTGTACGCTTCCATTTCACGAAGGAGTGGTGACGCATCCGGGTTCACATAATCGTCTTTGCGGAACAGAATGCGCCCATCGTCGTTATAACGCTGATGAAATGCCGTGTTGAGCGCCAGCGCCTTGAGCGTCAAATACAGCGCGACGGATGAAAAGTTATCCTGATATTCGCCAAAGTAGGCGCGGAACGCGGGCTGAAACCGCTGAGGATGCTGAAAATTCGGCTGACCCGCCACGCACGGTCCGATTCCCCGCAGTTTGGGGACGAACATACCGTCATAATCGACCAGCACGAGCGTTCCGTCGGACAGCACCATGATATTTTCGCCGCTCAGGTCGCCGTGCGCTGCGCCAATCGCGCGCAAGCTGTCGATCATTCCGGCGAACGCATCTGCGAGCGGTTGAATTCGAGCGGGCGTGCCGATATGTTTGCGAATATACGCATCAAGCGTCACGCCATCGACCCAATCCATATAGCAAATCGGGTAGCGGTTGCGGTTGACGACGATGCCTTCGCGCATGTACACCACGCGCACGAAGATATTGCGCCCCAGATGCTTATTCACAAATTCGCTGATCGCTTCGTAGCGCTGTTCCAAGTCTTTGGGAAGCTGATCGAACAGGCGCAGCGCCATCCGTACTTTTGACGTGGGATGTTCGATCTGGCAGGTGATCGCAAACCCGCCGGAGTAGATTTTCGGTCCGCCCGTTTTCGCGCGGACGGCTTCATACGGCTTCAACTCCTGAGGAATGATGAACGTCCCCAGATTGGTGAGTGCGCTTGTGTATTCTGCACGGCTTGGAAGCGCCTGCATAATGGCGATGTTCCTTTACGGCTTCGCTTACAGTTGCAGTTTCAGGATTTGCTCAACCACTTCAAGACGAGACTTTTTATCGTAAATGTAATCCTTCGCCCACTCCCAGAAGTTTTTTACCGGTTCTGGAAGTTTTCCGCCGAGGGCGTAGTAGTCGTTCCACAGCCGTTTAAAGTCGTCAAATATATCGCGCAGCGCATGTTGCCGATGTGCTTCGTCAATTGGCTGGGTGAAGTTGACCTGAGGCGGTGAGATAGCTTCGACAAGATACAGGAAGGCTTGCCATGTCACCATGTAGATACGGATGAGGTGTAAATATTGGTTGACCAACTTCTGATATTGCGGTTTTGTTTCCCGAAGCGCGGTGAAACAATTGGCTATTGCCGCCCGCATCCTTGTTTCCCACTCGCGGTAATCCACATACCCGGACGAATCAGGAACCGAATGTACCCAAGCGGCTCGCTGTTGACGATCGAATTTCGACCATATACCAACAACATAGTCGCGTACTGTATCCGCCATATAAGGCATTTTTGTGAAGCCGGG
>JAPKMU010000435.1 GCA_026645745.1 Anaerolineae bacterium
CGCGATAACCTATTCAGCGTCTTTAACATTGTGCTGTTCACCCTGTTGGGGATCGTGCTGTTTTTGGGCGATTACGGCACGGTGTTTTTCGCGGGGTTCAGCGTGGTGAGCAACACCCTGCTCGGCTTGGCGCAAGAAATTTACGCCAAGCGGAAACTCGACAAACTTGCCGCGCTCGCCGCGAGTGACATTCCCGTGATGCGCGACGGGACGCTCACCCCGATCCCGCTCGGCGCAATCGTGATCGATGATGTGATTCCGCTTGCACCGGGGGATCGCTTGGTCGTCGATGGCGTTCTGATCCGCGCCGATTCGCTCGAAGTGGACGAATCGCACCTGACCGGCGAATCCGATGGGATCGAGAAGCATGAGGGCGATACGGTGCTGTCCGGTTCCTATGTGCTGGCGGGAAGCGGCGTCATGCGCGCGACCCGCGTCGGCGCAAACAGCGCGATCAACCGCTTGAGCGCGACCGCGAAGGCGTACAAAACCGTCTTCACGCCGACTCAGCGTCGGCTGGCGGTGCTGGTCGAACTGACGATCTTCTTGATCGCGGTGTGTACGCCGCTGTATTTCGTCGCCAGCTTCGTGCTGACCGGATCAGCCTTCAACTTGGAGACATTCCGCGCGGCAGTGATCTTCATCGCCAGCATCGTGCCGCAAGGGTTGGTTTTGACGGCGACCGTCAGCTTGAGCATCGGCGCAATCCGCATGACGCGCCATCAAACGCTGGTGCAGCGGATCAATGCGGTGGAAGCGATGGCGAATGTCAGCGTGCTGTGCTTTGACAAAACAGGAACGCTCACGCGCAACCATTTGCATGTGCTCCGCTTGGCTGACCTGAGCGAAACACCTGCGCCGCCGCTGATCCGGCGCTATCTGGGCGCGCTTTCGACTCAGAACAGCACCGCCGCCGCGATTGCCGCCCATCTGGGGGATGTTCCGCCTAGCACCGCCGAAAAGCAGCGCGAGATCGCGTTCACGTCGGCGCGCAAGTGGGGCGCGGTCGAGTTCGCGGGCGGCGTGCTGATTCTCGGCGCACCGGAGCGCGTCCTGCCGCCGGATCACCCGGCGCTGCGCGATGCCTTAGACGAAGCGGTACAAGGGCTGCGCGTGCTGGCGTTCGCGGCGGCGGATCGACTCGATGGGGATGCGATCCCCGAAAAACGGACGGCGCTGGCGTTGATCACGCTGCAAGATGAAATTCGCAGCGATACACCGGAGACGCTGGCGGCGTTCGCCTCTCAAAATGTGCGGCTGAAGGTGATCAGCGGCGATAACGCGGAAACGGTGCGACGGATCGCGGAGGACGCGGGCATGACGATCAAAACCGCGTACACAGGCGATCAACTGGAGGCGATGCGCGACGCGGAGTTTGAGTCCGCCGCGTGGGAAGGTGATCTATTCGCGCGTGTTGAGCCGGAAACCAAGCGCAAGTTGATCGCGGCGCTCAAACGGCGGGGAGCATTCACGGCGATGGTGGGCGACGGCGTGAACGATGTTCCGGCGCTCAAAGAAGCGCATCTCGCGCTGGTGATGAACGACGGCGCGGCGATCAGCAAAGATGTGGGCGATATGGTGCTGCTCAACAATGCGATGTCCACGCTGCCGCGCGCGTTAGCCGAAGGACGCACCGTTACCCAGTCGATCTACGCGACGAGCAAGATTTTCCTGATCAAAAACATCTACAGCATCGTGTTCTTTTTGCTCGCCGGGTTTATGGCGATGCCGTTCCCCATCGGCGCGATTCAAGTCAGCATCATGACGCTGTTCATGATCAATATTCCGGCGGCGCTGTACGCTTTCCGCTTGATCAAACCCGAACCGATGCGCCGTTTCCGCGCTGATGTGCTCGACACCGTGATCAGCGGCGGGGTGATCGGCGGGGCGGGGATGACGCTCAATTACGCGGTGATTTATCTCGCCAGCTTGCTGAATACCGGTGCGGCGCGGTCGGGTTCGTACGTATTTTTGACGCTGTGGGGGATGCTGGCGCTGTGGAATACACAGGGGATCGATGTGCTGCGTCCGGCGACGATTCCGCCGCGTTGGAAAGCGTTTGTGATGGGCATCGGCGCGGCGGCGATCAGCTTGGCGGCGGCGTATTTGTTCCCGAATGTGCTGTTATTCACGCCGCTTGAACCGTCTTACTGGGTGCTGGTGATCGCGGTGTTCGCACTCAGCGCAGTGCTGACGAGCGTCCTGACGCGAACACGGGGATTCGTCAATTTGCTCTGGCAGTTAAGCGAGGCGTGATTCACGGATTCTCATTGTAATATCTATCCACTGCACACTTACATCACTGCTTGGAGACTGTTCATGGAGAATCCGCTTGTATTCCGCGATCGTCAGGGAGATAGCCTCCTCATACAAGGCGCTGTCTTCGCCGCCGCCAGCCTGATCTGGTTTCTGGTGAATATCCCGATCGCCGGGGTTGCCTTTGTGATTGTCGGGATCGGAATGATCGTTTCTGGTCGCAATCTGACGGTGACGGCTGATCGCACCACCCGACTGCTCAGACTAGAATACCAATCACGCTTCGGGCGCCAAGTCAAGACATTCTCCTTCGACGAGATTGTCGATATACGCCTAGAGCGCAGCAGCGGCTCCAGTGAATCAGACACTGGCTACCGGGTGATCGCCGTCCTCACCGATGGGCAAAAAATCCCATTCCACAGTTTGTTTACGACCGGCGGCGAAGACGAGCGGCACCAAGTCACGACACTGCGAGCCTTCATCTTCAATAAATAATCCCTCTCCCACGCAAGCGATAGACAGCGGGGCGGGGGTGAGGGCGCAGTAGGTGGTGCATGATCCCACTTCGTTTAAGCTCCTTGACAATTCCGATCCGCCCCGCGCTGGTATACTCGTGACTGTGTTCACGTTTTGACCGAACAGGGGGAATGAATGCACCTCATTGTCGCTTTGCTGGCGGCGTTTTTATTCCAGACGGATGCCGCTTCGCGCTGCATGGATCCATTACTCGACTATGAATCGGTGATCACCGCCTGCAACGAAGCGATTGCGGTCAGCCCGAATGATCCGCTCCTGCTTTCGTCGCGGGCGTATGCGTATCTCCAAACCGGGCAGTATATCCCCGCGATCACCGATTACAACCAGTGGATCGCGCTGGAACCCACCAGCCAGATCGCCTTTCACAATCGGGGCGTGACGTATGCCAATATGGGCATGACTACCGAGGCACGCGCGGATTACGACCGCGCGCTCCAAATTGACCCGATGTATGTTGATGCGTATATCAACCGGGCACTTCTCAGCCGCTTTGGCGGTGATCCGGCGGCGGCGGTTCCTGACTTGACACAGGCGATCACGATTGATCCGAATGCCGTACCCGCCTACATCGAGCGCGGTTTTGCGTATATTGATTTGAATGATTACGGCGCGGCGCTCGCCGACTTGGACGCCGCGATTGCGCTTGATCCGCTGGCGGGGGGCGCATATATGGGACGGGCGCTGATCGCGCTGAATCAACGTGATTACACACGGGCAGAGGCGGAATATACGCATGCGCTTGAATTAGGCAGCATCAACCCGATTGATGCGTTGTTTGGGCGGGCGTTCGCACGGATGCAGTTGGGCAACTTCACTGGCGCGCTGGATGATTACAACATCGTCATGGCGTTTGATCCGGGCAACATCAATGTGCGCGTGAACCGCATCGAAGCGTACATGATGATGGCGAACTTTCAACGCGTCACCCAAGAATGCGACGATATCGTTGCGCTGAATACGGGGTATACCGCCTACTGCTTCATGCACTTGGCGCGCGTGGGCGAACGCACCGGCGACTTTGCGCGCACGGTGGTGAATGCGACAGATTATGCGCGGCTGCTGCGCGAATACGGCTTCCTTAATGAAACCCAAGTGTTGAACGCTGATCAGCCGACCAGTGTTGATGTGGTGGTGACGAACGGCTTTACGGTGGTGTACCGGATTGCTGCGACGACGGATATTCAAGTACTCGCGGAACGTCTGCCGAACAACGGCAGCGACCCGATCCTTGTGCTGGTGGATGCCAGTGGTCAAGCGATTGCGTTTAGCGATAACGAGAGCGGTCGCACCGATGGCGCGGCGCGCATTTCGTACAACGTGCCCATGCCGGGTGAGTATTATCTGCTCGTGGCATACGCTGTGCAAATTGGGGACGGCGTGCGGTTAACGGTGCAGTAATCCCGGTTGCTTATTCCTCACGTCCGACCTCTCCCCCACTCGCTTCGCTCGTCTCCCCTCCCCGAATTCGGGGAGGGGCGCAAGCAAAAACATCGAGTCGCTTCAAGTCTGGGGAGAGGTTGTTTTCCCCCCCTCTACCCGCTTGCGTGGGAGAGGGGGCAGGGGGTGAGGGG
>JAPKMU010000436.1 GCA_026645745.1 Anaerolineae bacterium
ACCCGCCGCCCATCCTTCTGGATAGCGTACAGTTTCCCTGAGGCGGCTTCAACCGTGACCTGCAAGCGCCCGATCCCCGGCAGTTCAACCCACTCACCCGCGGCGAGATCATCGCCCAGAGTTTCAAGATAATAGGCGATGACCTCTGCGACAAGACTGCGCGTGAAATAGCGCTCCTGCCGGGCGATATGCGCGATCCGTTCGGTGTGATTCATCGCTCATCCTTTCGCTTGAGGATACGCTGTAAAAATGCCTGACGCAGCATTGAATCCCGCTGCTTGCTCTGCTGTATGGATTGGTCGATCAGGGCATTTGGCGTGACTTTCGAGCCGGTCGCCGCACCGATCAGGTAGGTGAGTCCGTTGGCGACCGTGAGCAACATCAGCGTGAGCAGCCATTCGAGGTAGTCGAAGCGTCCGCCCATCGTCTTCGTGAAGTGTTTCCGGCTCCCCTCCACGTCCTGCTGTTCGTCGAGGTACGCGCGCAGCGCCTCGCGGACAATCTCCGCAATCGGCATTTTGCGATCCTGTGACAGCCGCTCCAACCGTCGGTGAAGTTCGACCGTCACATGCGTGCTAACGTGCTTATCTTTCGTGGGTACAGGCACAACACCCCCTAAAAGCTGATATCAAAGTCGCGTGAACTTCGGTCAATCTCGATTTCCGGCGGAGACTGCTCCGGTTCACGGTCGCGCCGCCGCTCGAAATCGTCACTGATCTCGCGTTGAGGCTCAATCTCATTGTCCGGTTCTACGCCCGTGATCATCTCCAACATGATCTCTCGCTCAAGCCGCCAATCGCGCCCGATCGTCATGTCGAGCAGGTTTTCGAACTCCTGCCGCGCGATCCGGTGCAAATTGTCGTCGCGCTGGAGCGCTTTCGGGTCTGCGACCACCTGCTCACGGCTGATGCGGTGCGACTCGCGCTCCCCAAAGTCGTTCTCAATTGTTCCGGCAACGAACACGTGCGTGTGCAGATTTTGCATCCCATAGTCGCTCGTATCGCGGTCGTGCAAGCAGTAGCTGAACTCCGGCACATTCAGTCCGCGCTCGATGTGCCATGTCTCGATCACGCGCTCGGTCACCCTGCGCGCCATCTCCGCCCGTTGATCCTCCGGGACGAGTGCCATCAAGTCAGGCGCTGGCGCAATCACCAGATGATGTGCCAGCACATAGGGTCCGGAGAGCGCATGGCAGTTGTCCAACACTTCACGCCAGTTTTCGCCCAAGCCGCAGTTCGTCCAGCGCTCCTTGAGCGGCAGTGCGGCGTGTTCCGGGTCTTCGCGGTAGCTGGTGTATTTGAGCAGCTTCTTCAGCCCGCGTGAGCCGCCCTTCCCCGGTTTTTGATATTTCCAATTGGCGATGATGCTCGGCTTGCTCATCTTCTGCCCTGTGCAAACTTGGGGACTTGACATGTCATCGATACCGCATTACCCTGTGCGGTATCGTAAACATTTACGACATATCGTAGCATGATGACGAATTGCAGTCAAGCGGAGGGCATATGGCGGACAAACCAAGCTTTGGAGCATACCTGCGCACCATCCTTGAGCAGCGCGGCATGAGCGGCAACCAACTGGCGAAAGCTGCCGGCGTGACCGAAGGCACGATTCGCAACCTGCTCAAGCAGGGGGAAGACTCGGCGGTGTCCAGCCCGCATCCGCTTGTGCTGCGCGCCGTCAGTGAGGCGCTCGGCTTGGACATCGTGCAGGTGCTGCAAATGCTCGATTACGTTCCGGCGGACTATCAGCGTATGCCGCTCAGTCCAATCGGGGAGTATGTCGGTTCCAGCTTTGACCAGTTGAAACCGGAAGGTCAGCGCGTCGTGCTGGGGGTACTGGCATCGCTCACGGGAGAGAATGCCCTGCAACCGGACGACATCAACGCGATAGCGTTGACAGTCCGCGACTTGCGCGCGGCGCATCCGATGTTTATTGAGCGCAAATTCGATTTTCGTGACGAGTTCGGGCGCGTGGTCGGCGGCTTCTTCGGGTTGTTCCCCGATCACCAGCTTGCGCACTCGATTGGGAGCCGCCTTGCGGAGCTGTTCCGCGACGAACCGGACATCGTGATCACGGAGGATAGGGTCAAAGCGGCGGCGAAACATCCGCACGGGCGGGTAATTCTCAACCTGCTGCTGTCGCGCCGCGACATCACCAATCCGCTGGAAAAGCTGTATTGGCTGACGTTTCCCAACGACACCTATGGCAAGCGTGAGGAAAATATCACTGAGGAGCAGCGGCAGGGGATTCGTGCGCTGTGGCGGTTGTTTAATCCGCTTGTGTAAAGCATACGCCGGTTCATGCATGTCCAACGCTCACGAACCGAACCGGCAAAAAACATCAAAACCGGGAGTTGCAGTAAGGTAGGCAGTATCGTGAGCAAAGCATCGTACCGAGAGGTTTCATCTATGCCGCGTCGGCATACCAAAAAGCATGAGCCTGTACCTCCCCAACCGGGATGGGCGGTCTATCTTCGCACCAGCAGTGATGAGAATCAAAAACCGGAGCTGTCGCGCGCCCGGCAGCGCATGGCGATTGAAGGCAGCGTCCTTGAGCGTTCTTCCATGCGCGTTTTTGACGAGTACATCGATGTTTTGACCGGGAAAACGCCGGATCGAGCGGACTATCAGCGGATGTTAGCCGATGCGCGTGCAGGGAAGTTCTCGCATGTGATCGTTGAACGCGCTGACCGTTTCGGACGGGACGACACGGAAGCGCTGCGCGCGATTGACGAACTGCACGCCCATGGGGTCGCGGTGCGGTTCGCTAACCACCCGGATATCGATCCGATCGATCCCGATGGGCGGGTGATGGTCACGATGGAATTCAGCCTCGCCCGGCGTGAGTCGGCGCTGCTGGGTGTCCGGGTTCGCGGTGGGCTGAAGGCGAAGCGCGTGGAGGGTGGTTTCTGCGGGCGGGCACCAGATGGGTATCGCAACGTCGCCGAGGCGGTCACCGGTGAGGCAAAGAAACTGCGCGGGAAGATCGACCACTGGATCGAGCGCGATCCTGAACGCGCACTCGTGATTGAACATGCGTGGAAACTGCTGCTGCAAGAGGAAATGACGCTTGAGGAAATCTGCGAAACCCTGCATGGACTTGGCTATCACTACCGCAGTGGAAGACCGTTCGTTGAAGTTGGCAAGGACGGAAAACGCAAAGCGAATTACAGCACGCTTCACGCAATGTTTCATAACTGGACCTACGCGGGGTGGCTCACCAGCAAGAAAAACAAAGTTCCCCCGAAGTCGATCCGAGGTGACTGGGAACCCTACGTTTCGACGGAAGACTTTGAACGCGGACTCGAAATCCTCGCGGGGCGTGACGTCAAATACGGGCGCAAACGTAAGCACGATTATCTGCTGAAAGGTCTCATCTACTATGAGAAACCTTCCGGTGATATCGTGCGTCTCAGCGGGCAAACGCCAAATGCGTCGCGATCAGGCGGAGGCACACCCTACTACTGCATTCCGCGCAGCAATGTCAACTTTCTGTGCCGGGACGTCGAAGCGCAGATTGCCGACAAACTGATGGGCATCCAAGTTGATCCGCAGGTCGTCCCGGCAATCCGTGCGGCATATACGCACGAAGTCGCAGCGGCGCTCGGACATCTGAAAATATCAGAGCGCGACGAATTGGAAGCCGCGTTGAAAGCCGTTGATGCCGAAGAAGCGCGTGCCTTTCGGTTGTATACGGCAGGTAAAGTTTCCGATGCGCTGTGGGATGAGCGTTGGAAAGAGTGGCAGGATCGGCGTGCCAAACTGCGGCTCGCGCTCGATTCAGTCTCGCAGCAGAGGCAAACGCACATCCTGAATCTGGATACCGCGCTTGACCTGATCACAAAAGTCGGAACCCTGTATAATGGGTTGGAACGCAGCGACCAGAAACACCTGCTGCATCATGTGGTTGAGCGGATCATCGTTGATCCGGCGGGAACTGTACGTTTGGAACTGCAATCTCCGTTTGCATATCTGCACGATTTGTCGGACACGACCGCCAAGCAGATGCAATCACAAACGGTAGATATGGGGAAGAAATCGAAAGCCGGTCGTAAAAAGACCGGCTCTCGTATAGGAAGAAGTTCGGATTACATCCTGTCGTGCTGAGGGACCTGGATTCGAACCAGGATTGATGGATCCAGAGTCCACAGTTCTACCGTTGAACTATCCCTCAAAACGTGAGCGCATTGTATCACGCGGCTCACGCGAAGATCAAGACCAAGTTAAGCATTTCCGGTGCGCTGGTGTAGGGCAATTAATGCCACGTCCGCCCGGTGTTGAACTCGCGCTGCGCCCATCGTCTTCATGATCTCGTAAAGATCGGGGGTGTTCGTCCGTCCGGTAAGCGCAGCA
>JAPKMU010000437.1 GCA_026645745.1 Anaerolineae bacterium
GCTGGGTATCGTCCCGGTGTTCGCGCAGGATGCCATTGAAATTCCGGTTTGGATCGCCTTCACCGACGAAAATCGCCTCGGTTGGGCGCAGGATCGTGCGGCGGAATTCAATGCTATGCTTCCGCAGTACAACGTGACCATTCAAGGCTACGCCAACTACGAAGAGCTTTTCGCGGCGACTGCTCTGGCAGCCGAACAGAATTCGCTTCCGGCAATCGTCCAATATTTTGAAGTGGCGACGCAGGATGCGCGTGACAGCGGTTACTTCCGCCCGATTGAAGAAGCACTCGCGGGTCGCCCCGGTGCGTGCTTACTACACGCTCGATGGTCAGTTTACCTCGATGCCTTGGAATACTTCCTCGGCGATTTACTTCAACAACATGTCGATCCTCAATGCGGCTGGCATCGATACCCCCCCGGCAACATGGGCGGAAATCGACGCGGCATGCGAAGCGATCATGGCGCTTGAAGATCACCCCGAATTCTGCTGGACGTTCCCGAATCATGGTTGGTTCGTCGAACAGTGGGTCGCGCAGCAGAACGAAGCCTTCGCCAACAATGGCAACGGTCGTGATGCCCGTGCTACCGAAGTGACGATCAACACCCCCGCAGCGCAGGCGCTTATGAGCTTCCTTGATGAACAGGCGGCGAAGGGCTATCTGTATTACAGCGGCGCGCAGGGCGGCAACTCGTGGGGTACGGTCGATCAGGCATTCTCGACCCAGCAGGTTGCTATGGCGGCGTACAGCAGCAGCGACACCGCAGTTTACACGCAGGTTGGTGTGGATAACGGCTTTGAAGTCGTCGCCAGCTTCCTGCCCTACAATCAGGAAACCGGCTGGACGGGCAACCTGATCGGCGGCGCGAGCTTGTGGCTCACCGCAGGTCTGTCGCCAGAAGTCGAAGACGGCGCGCTGTCCTTCCTCCTGTACATGATTCAGCCGGAAAATGCGGCGTCATGGCATCAGGTGACGGGTTACATTGCTATCACCGGTGCAGCCAATGAACTGCTCGAAGGCGAAGGTTGGTTCGAAACGAACCCGAACTTCCGCGTCGCGGCAGATCAGCTTGCACAGAGCACCGTCACCCCGGCGACGAGCGGCGCACTCGTGGGCGCGTTCCCGTCGATTCGCAACGTTGTGACGCAGGCGGTTGACACTGTGCTGCTCACCGACCAACCGGTTGCTGACGTGTTGGCGGCGGCTCAGGCGGAAGCCAATCAGATTTTGGCGGACTACAACGCGCTTGCTGCCGCAGAGTAATCCGATCGCGTTGAGACGATGACCACGTAAGTTTTCTAAGGGATAGAGCAGCCGCTCTATCCCTTCGCCTTTCCGCCTTCATCACACGATCAGGAAGATCGCCTATGCTGCTTGAAACCCTTGTCTTGATCCTCGCCGTAGTGATCGGTGCGCTGTACATGGCGAACCGCTTCCGGCGTATTCAGCTTTCGCCGCTGGTTGGTGCGGGAATCGGCGCGGCTTCGGGTGCGGCTGGTTTTCTGTTGTTCATGCTGCCGCTCAATTCCTGCACGTTTGAGCCTGAGCGCAAGCTGATCGATACGGTATTCGGGATCATCCTTGTCCTGATCGGCGTGGCGATCTTCGTATTTCCGCTTGAATGGGTGATCCGCTCGACTGTGCTGCGCCGCCGCAATCCAACTGGCGAATCTGCCGGACGGACACAGGGACAGTTTCGCGGTTGGCTGGTTCCACTCATGTTTTTGCTGCCCACGCTGATCATTCTCGCGCTGTTCTTGTATTACCCGTCGCTGGAAACATTCCGCCTGTCGACGCTGCTGGCGCGTCTAGGGCTGCCGCGTACCGCGTTCGTGTGCGTATCCAACTTCACCGAGCTTGCCACGAACCAAGCTTATCTGAATGCGTTTGGAACAACGCTCATTTTGAGCGCCGCAATTGTGTTTTTCAGTATGGCGATTGCACTGGTCATCGCGCTGGCGGTTTTTCAGCCGATCAAAGGCGCGGTTGTCTATCGCACCCTCTTGATTTGGCCCTATGCGATCTCGCCTGCCGTTGCCGGGGTGATCTTCCTGCTTATGTTTAACCCGTCCGGCGGCTTGATCAACTACTTCCTAGACAACATAATTGGTGTAACCGTCCCTTGGCTCAACAATCCGACGGCGGCTCCTTGGGTCGTCATCTTCGCAAGTGTTTGGAAGAGTTTGGGCTACAACATTCTGTTTTACCTTGCGGGATTGCAAAACGTTGCGAAGGACTTGCGTGAATCCGCCGCGATTGACGGCGCGAATGTGGTACAGCGCTTCTTTTACATCGTGTTTCCGCTGCTGTCGCCGATCACGTTCTTTCTGATCATTACCAATACAACCTACGCTTTCTTTGATACCTTCGGCACGATTGCGTATCTAACCAACGGCGGACCGCTCAATTCGACCACAACATTGATGTTCAACATTTACGAAGTCGGCGTGAGCAACGGTGATCTGGGGCGCGCCGCCGCACAGTCGATTGTTCTGTTCGTGCTGGTCATCGGGTTTACGGTCTTGCAGTTCCGCACCGCCGGGCAGCGCGTCACCTATGGAGCATAGCCGATGAGTACACTCAGCGCTCAAGCAGTGGATACCCAAGCGGCTGCCGTTTCTCGCCGCTCGATCATTCCCCAACGGTGGTATATCCATGTGTTTTTGTGGGTCGTGTGTTTGATCCTCACGTTCCCCGTGTATTACTCGGTGATCGTCTCGACACAGACCTCAAGCGAGGTGTATCGCTATCAGTTCTTCCCCGGCATGGCACTGGCTGATAACTGGGATTTCGTCATGAATACCGCCCAACTTGGGCAGTACATGATCAACAGCGCCGTTGTCACTGTGGCAGTGACGGTGGGGAAAACGCTCCTTTCGCTGCTGGCAGGGTTGGCATTTGTGTATTTTCGCTTCCCCGGCAAGTGGATTGTGTTCGGCTTCGTGTTGGTTACGTTGATGATGCCGACCGAAATCTTGATCCTCGCGCTGGTGCGCTTAGTGAACAGCTTCGGTTGGGGACGCGATATGCCATTTTTGGCGCTGACCGTGCCGTTTCTTGCCAGCGCAACCGGATCATTTTTGTTCCGTCAGCACTTCGCCAATATTCCGGCAGAATTGAGCGAAGCTGCGCAGCTTGACGGCGCGCACCCGCTTCAATTCTTGATCTATGTGCTTGTGCCGATGAGCTGGAACACAATCGGGGCGCTGGTCGTGATTCAGTTCGTGTATGTGTGGAATATGTACTTGTGGCCCGCGTTGATCGTGCAGTCGCAAGCAAATCAAGTTGTGCAGGTTGGTTTGCGGACGCTGATTGGTGCGGATCAAGCGGTGAGTTATGGTCCGCTCATGCTTGGCGCGGTGATCGCCAGTATTCCGCCGCTGATCATCTTTATCCTGCTGCAAAAGCAGTTTATGAGCGGGTTCGCGCTCACACGCGATAAATAACGAAAGAGCTTAACGCAAAGGCGCTAAGGCGCGAAGAGGCTCAAACTTGAGACCCATCTTCGCGCCCTTGCGTTGTTTTGTCCTTTAGATCGTTGTTACGCCGCTGTGAACCATCACATAAAAGCGCGGCACGTCGCGGGCGATCACGTCGGATTCACTCCGCCATGCGAACGGCGCACCCGTGCCGCCGTATTCATACGAAATCAAGCGCGGCGCGGCAGCAGAACCGTTACGGATGCGATCCATCACCCATCTGAAGGCTTCCCAATCGCTTTCGCTGCCCATGCCGAAGTGATCCATCAGCATTCCCAGCGGGTTTTTACCTTCAAACCGCCGGAAGTACGCGTCAAAACCTTCAAACTGCCGCGCGCGATCAATATGCGCCTGCGTGAGAGTCGTCACACCCGCCGTATGCACCTCGGTCAAACGGTCAAGCGGATGCGCCAGAAAATACTCGGTTGGTTCGCGTTTGAGGGTGTACGCGCTGATCTGCGCGTGTCCGATGTCGAACAAAAGCCGCGCATCCGTTTCGATGAGCAGATCAGAGACAAAGGTTGGATCGACCGACAGCGCGAATTTATCATCGTGCTCCTTGCGGTAGGGGATATTTTCCACCACCACCCGATCCGCGCCAAACTTGGCGACGACTGAATTGACTTCGTTCACGCACACCGCGAACAACGCATCACGTTCGAGATCGCCCACTGCCGAGCGGAGCGGTTCAAGGTGCAAATTGATGTGAGGTGTGTCGGTGTCGCGCATGAGTTTTTCAACACGCACCCAATCGACCTTGTCCAGCGTACCGCGCCCAATCACCAGCGGAAAATGGACATAAACGGGCAGGTCTTCCCGCGCCAGTGCGATCATGTCGTCCCAGTCCGGGCATTTCCAGCGGTCGATATGAA
>JAPKMU010000438.1 GCA_026645745.1 Anaerolineae bacterium
TGCAGGGAAAAGTATGCCTTGTCACTGGCGCGACAGATGGCATCGGGAAAGTGACTGCCCTCACACTCGCGCGGCGGGGAGCATCCGTCGTCGGCGTCGGACGCAATCCCGACAAAATCGCGGCAGTTTTGACGGAAGACAAAACCGGAAACTTGGAATTTTTGCAGGCGGATCTGTCTTCGATCGCGCAGGTGCGTGCGTTGGCGGACGCCTTCACGACAAAATATGCGCGGCTTGACGTCCTCGTCAATAATGCCGGAGCGAGCTTTCCATCGTATCGTGAGAGCGTCGATGGGATTGAGATGACGTTCGCCCTCAATCACCTCAGCTACTTCTTGCTCACGACCCTGCTGCTCACTTGTCTCACGGCGGGTGCGCCGTCGCGGATCATCAATGTATCGTCGAGTGCTCACCGCCACGCGGGATTGAATCTCGACCAGATCAACGATTCCGCCCGCTATGACTCATGGGGGGCGTACAGCGCATCCAAGTTCGCTAATCTCCTGTTCACGTATGAATTGGCGCGGCGGCTTGCGGAGAAAAATCTGCAAATCACCGTGAATGCGGTGCATCCGGGCTTTGTTGATACCAACTTCTTCAATGCGGCGAGGATGAACATGCGCGGTCAGATTACGCCGGAACAAGGCGCGGATACACAAATCTGGTTAGCGACTTCTCCACAAGTGGAAGGCGTGACAGGGAAGTATTTTGTGGAGCGGCGCGAAACCCAGTCGATCCCACAAACGTATGATCGCGCGATTGCCCGCCGCTTGTGGGAAGTGAGTGAAACGCTTGTGCAGCGCGCCTAAAGCGTTTGGGGCGGAAGCGTCAAAGGAGGGCAATCCCAAGCGCGACAATGCCTGCGAAAACGGCGGCGATCACCGTGCCGACCACAACGCCGCGCACATGAAAGCGGTAATCCTTGTAACCCGGCGCGCCTTCTGTGCCGGGAATCACTAACCATGCGGGCGTCCATGTGCAGAACATCCCCCAATCGAGAATCAGCAGATCGACCAGATTGAAGATCATGGAGATGCCAAACACATGCACAAACGCGGCGAGAAACGACATATCGCCGTCGTTTGCACGCGCCGCGATCACGGACACGAGCGGAACGCTGACCATGACCGCCAAAAACAAAATCCCGACAATCCAAGATTCCTGTTTTTCCTGCGGGGTCTTGGGTGGAACAAGGGCTTGAATATCGGCAGGGTAATCCTGCATCCAAACGCGGGGATTGCGTTTCATCGAAACGACGATAAACGCACTCAGAAGCACGCTCATGATCAACCCGCCGACGAGAATCTGATCCACATGAATCATTTGTGCACCTCTCCTAATGCAGAAGTCTGCACTGATCATAAACCTCTGGTGGGAGACTGCTATGGATTCATGTGCGACGGCGGATCAAAAGTATGGTGCGCCCTACCCCTTCAAACCCGTCGTCGCAATGCCTTCCGTGAACTGCCGTTGAGTGCGAAACTACTCACAAATGGGGGTTTAGGGTGGCGCTTAAGTTCCCTTACTTCGGGCGACTGATCAGCTTGATCTGCTTCAGCAGGTCTGCGACGCTGATCTGAATCCGCGACGAGTCGGACTTGTCATTCGGGGCGGGTTTTTCCTGTCTTGCGCCCGAATGCGGTTTTAAGGAACGCTCAAACGCGGTGGCAAACGCGGCGACACTGGGAAAGCGGTTCTTGGGTTCACGCTCCAATGCGCGCTTGATCGTCAGCCATGTCGCCTCTGAAACGTCGGGGCGGAGCTGATGCAGCGGTGTCAGCGTCCCTTGTAAGTGTGCCGAATTCCACATGCTTCTCAGGTATTCAGGATCATTCAAGCTGCCGGTTTTGGTCTGCGTCACCATCCACTCTTGATAGGGTGAGATGCCGTTTGTTACATATTCGTACAGCGTGATCGCCAGAGAATATTGATCGCAGTGCTCGGCAATATCCTCAAGACGCAGCACTTGTTCAGGAGAGCGGTAGCGTACAGCGCCTAATCCACCGCGTTTATCAGGACGGATTCCCAGACTCTCGACGCGGTTACCAATCGTGTCAGCGATTGGTTTTGCATCAACTGTCTGCTCAGGTTTGATTCGTGCGATCCCGAAGTCAATGAGCATCGCGCCGCGCCGCACATCTACAAGAATGTTCGTCGGTTTCACATCCCGATGAATGATCCGATTCTGGTGTGCGTAGCTCAGCGCATCCGCGATTTCCCGTATCAGCACCGCTGCTTGCGCCAGATCGACCGTTGCAGCAGTCTTGCGATTCCGGTCAATGATTTCGTGAAGCGAAATCCCATCGACCCATTGTAGGGCAATAAAACGAACAATCAGCCCTTTGACGCTTACCCCGACCATATTGTGATCGTAGGACGAGACAAGGTGCGGGTGGCGCAGCAGCCGCGCCAATTCGGCTTCACGCTCAAAAAGCAGAAGATGGCGCGAGTCTTCGGAAAGATGAATTTTGACGGCAGCGGCGGTCATGGTACGGATATCAACTGCTTGATACACAACCGACATTTTTGTCGTCGTCAGATACCTCAGCAGCTTGTATTTTCCGCCGATAACTGCTCCGGTCAAATGCTCATACGCTTGGCGATCCACTATCGTTTCCGCTCTCCAGCAGTGCCGATGTTAAGTGCTCACAGCAGACGTATCGTGTTTTTCGATCCTCAGCACTCCCGATTTGGCGGTGAGTGCAACATCCGCAGGAAGAGTCAAGCGTACCGACTGCGATTCTGCCAGCAGTTCACCGTTGACCGTCAGCCCGCGTTCGCTCAAACATTTAATCACAAATTGCCCGCCTTCCTCGCGGATTTCTGCATGGCGGCGCGAGATCGATTTGCCGCCGCCGTCGCTGACATCCACCACATCGGGCGTATCCGGTGTCCAACGTCCGATCGTGACCGGAAAACGGGTGAGTACTGCGATTTCTCGCTGGGAATTCACGTCCACGATCAACAATTGGAAGCCCTTGAGGCGTGTTCCCCCTGAGGCGACGCGCATGATCACCTTGCTTTGCGGTGTCAGCACGCGCGCTTGTATCAGTTCGCTGATCGTGTGTCCAAGCGGTAGGGGATCGTCATGCAAATACAGCGCATAACGTTTTTCCTGTTCTTCACGCCCGAGTTTACGCTTGGCGGCATCGATCAAGCCTTTTACGGTAAGGTCTAGACGCACCAAAACAGGATTTTCATTACCGTGCAGCACCAGCGTCAACAGGGTGTGAGTCTTGTTCTTTTCGAGGTAGGTATGGAGTTCGCTGAAGGGATTGGTCACAATGTTCCCCCATCTTGCTCGGTTGAATCAGGTGCTTCTGGTGTAGGACGCGGCGCATTCATCACCGCTTGTACGTCAATGCCGAATCCGTTGGCGGTGTTGATCAGTTTTTGATGCTCACCTTTCTCTTGGAAGGTGACTTTCAACGTATCTTCGGTCATCGCCTGCGTGAATCCCATACGTTTCGCCAGCGCTTCGATCAAGTTTTGATATTGATCAGCCGTAAGCCTTAAAACCGGGGCGTCGGCTGGTGTGGTTCTCCGATTGTCAGCACCCGGCACATTCGCTTCCGGTGCGGAGTCTTCCGGCAGTTCCAGCCAATCCGCCGATAAGCCTGCGTTGCGCTCGCACACGATTTCAAACCAGCGGTCAAGTTCTTCGGCGCGCTCATTTTCGTCATAATACGGGATCGCTACCTGCGTAACCGATACGCTGCCCGGCGTCACGACAAAACCGCGACCACGCGGCAGGATTGAGTTCCGGTAAGCGCGGGGCACATACGCATGAAACGGCGACCCTTCTGCGGCATCCGTATCCATTGCAAGCCCAAAGTGACCGCTGCCGACGGGGCGCATCAGGTCATCTCCGCTGAACGATTCGCGCATTCCAGCGATCACGAAATGTAGGCGATCTTGCCGTCCGTACCGGCGCGCTAAATACCCTAGTCGGCGGCGCATTTGGCTGATACCCGACGAAGCCGGATCAAGTTGTTCAATGTCGTCATAGTTGTCGATCAAGATGAACAGCTCACGATCCTTCGGGCGCAGTTTGGGCGCTTGATGGTATTCATATTCAAGATGTTTGACCAACATCTCAAGGTCTTCTTTTTCGCTGATGACATGTTTGGTGAGCATATGCGGCAGTTGGTCAAGACGGTACTGATCAATGCTGCTGCCATAGTCCCCCAAATTCCCTTGATGATCGACCAGCACGATTCCGACTTGATCGCAGGTGTATCGGCTTGCCAGCGCGACAATCCATGTGAGCAAGACGGTTGTTTTCCCAGACGCGGGCGCGCCGCT
>JAPKMU010000439.1 GCA_026645745.1 Anaerolineae bacterium
GCTCATGGTCAGCTACCCGCGCTGCCTATTAAAGATTTTGAAATCAACGGTTGGCACAGAGGACACTGTGGTTATACGGATGCCCTCGAACTGCTAGATTTATACATTCCCTTGGGCTAATCGGAGGTTGAATCGTCATGAATTTGACACTGTATATTGAATTATTAAGTGACACTACCTTTGGGCGTGGAGAAGGTGGCGCGGGAACAGTGGATGTTGAGATCGATCATGATCCCCGCACAGGGTTTCCATTCATCAACGGTCGACGACTTAAAGGACTGCTCGTTGAAGAGTGTGCCGAATTACTTTATGCAACCGCCTCTCCTGAGTCCTTAGTCAACGCCGCTGCTGCACTCTTTGGTACAACAGGCAGTACCGCATCTAGTGAGGGAATTTTGCGGGTGGGCAAAGCCCGGTTTCCAGATAGTGTTCGCCACGCCGTCCTGAACGATATCCAACAAAGCGGAATCCAGCCGTCGGAAGTTTTCAATGCTCTCACGGCGATCCGTCGCCAGACCGCTGTTAATCATGCCAGTGGCGCACCTAAAAAAGGTAGTTTGCGAGCGATGCGCGTATTAGTGCGCGGGATCACGCTGGAGGCGCACTTAGAGCTGCTCACTGAGGATAAGGCGCAGTTAGATATCGCCTGTGCGCTGCTTGCCGCCTGTGCTGCTTCACTCAGACGGGCAGGAGCGGGGCGTAATCGAGGACGCGGTCAAATACAGGTGTACCTAAACAGCGCCTCCGACCAAGCCTTCTATTTAGATCGATTTGCTCACTATCTGGAGGCAGGCGAATGATCGCTATACGCTATCGAGTCACGCTTGAAGAGCCAGTGCTGGTCACCGCGCTGGCTGGCGATCCAAACAGTGCAGTTGCATTTGATTATTTACCCGGAAGCGTGCTGCGCGGTGCATTGATCGGACGCATGTTGGGCCAAAATCTGACTCATGATGTTGCGACACGCCGCCGTTTCTTCGACAACAACACACGCTTCTTGAATGCTTACCCCATCAGCGGCGATCAACGAATGCTGCCTACCCCCTATTCTTGGATCAAGCAGGGTGAAAAAGTAGTCGATGAACTACTAAGCACACAATCTGATCCCGGCATTAAGCGCAAGCGTGTGCAGGAAGCATTTCACCATCGCCTTGGAGGAGATGTTCGGCTGCACACACCAGATCACCACGTCGCCATTCATATTGAACGCAGCCGCGTCGGGGTACCGCAAGGTGATCAAGGAGAAGTGTATCGCTATGACAGCCTCGCTGAAGGCACAACCTTTGAAGGGGTCATCCTATGCGATCACACAGAAGATGCAAGCTACTTTGAAACGAAATTCCAAAAGCCGTTCACGCTGTGGCTTGGCGGCGCGCGGACAGCAGGGTATGGGCGCACACGGTGGACATTCACCGCCCGCGATGAGGCTTGGCACGAACACACGTTGGATGAAGGTGACGGCGACTGGTTAATCGTCTTTCTGAGCCCTGCGCTTATACGCGATAAAAACGGGCAGTATGCCGCAGACCAAACAACGATTCTGGAGCATCTTGGCATTGAACACGCGGTGAGTGCCAGCATCGACCGCGAGATGATTGGCGGGTTTAATCGCAAGTGGGGTTTGCCGCTACCACAAACTTTGGCTGTCAGCCCCGGCAGCGTACTCCGAGTGAGTGCTTTGCCACCAAATTTTGATCGCATTTCGATGGAGCAAATGGGCATCGGTGAGCGCCGCGTGGATGGGTTTGGACGGGTTGCCATCTACCGCCAGAAGACAAAAGAGTTTGGCATCCATTCTTTGCCAAACAGCGCCCCGATTCCCGCAGCAGTCAGCCCTGCCTATACCACTGCCCTCGCTGTGGTGCGAGAACGTATTCACCGTGAGCGTAAGCGTCAAACCATTGAGGAACGGGCACATAATGCTGACCATCTGATCAAGAAAGCGCCGCGTCGTACTCAATTGAACGCGCTGCGAGAAGCTGTCGCGTCCGGGATTCGCATGAGCAGTCCCTCGGTGCAACCGGTACAAACCTTCTTGAGCAGCACGGATAATCGCTATTTCAGCCGGGCGCAGTTTGAGGAAGCGCGTATCAATGGGCAGTCGCTTATGACTTGGCTGCGTGGTGTATTGGACGGCACACAAGAAGAAGATATCACGCGACTAGGGGATAGGGTCGATGTCAAAGCCGCCCTGCGCTTGATCGATGCGGTGGCAGCGCGCGCTACGCGCATTGTAGAAAAAGGGAAACGATCATGACACAAGACCTCCGCAAAAATCCGAAACCCCCGCGTTGGAGCGCCGAGTCTGCCCGCCAGATCGCCGCACGGGTAGTCGTTGAAGCAGAATTGGTTCTGAAAACACCTGCCCATTTCGGCAGCGGCGACTCGCCGGAAGATACCGTGATTCCACTGCTGGTTGATCCGTATGATGAGGTCTCCCCGCTGCTGCCCGGTGCATCGATTGCCGGAGCATTGCGTGCGTACCTGCTAGCACGCCAAGGCGGCTATCTGTCATCAGACGAGTTTCATCGTAACAGCCATGCCGCGAGGTTATTTGGCAGCATTCACAGCGACACACATCACCCGGAACAGATGCTGCTCCAAAGCCGCGTGATCGTCAATGATGCAATCGGGCAGTGGAGGCACGACGGCAGTCCACATGATGTCCGCCGAGGCGTGAAGCTGGATCGACACATGCACACGGCAGAAGACAAACTTCTCTTTACCCATGAACTCTGGAATGCAGGTACGGTGTTCCCGCTTCACTGCGAACTCCTCATCTATGATACAGATCATCAATCGCGTGCGGAGTTAATCGGGCAGTTTGCTGTTGCCTTAAGTGGTCTGAGTGATGGTAGTATCCGAATCGGAGCGCGCAAACAGCGCGGCTTTGGTGAAATCTGCGTCGAAACATGGCATGTCCGCGAGTTCAACCTGCGCCAACAGAAAGATCTGCTGGCATGGCTGCGACTGGGAAATGATCATCTGTCAACGGTACAGGGAACACAATCCGGTACCGACTTGATAAAGCTGTTCTCCGCTGTACCGGATTATCCCGATGCGCGGCAGATTGCCGCGCTGACTGCATCATTTGCGATAGATGGATCACTGCTTATCCGCGAATACGAAGAGGACAGCGCGGTTCATCTCTCAACCTTACATCAAGGTCAGATGAAACCCATCGTCAGCGGGACGAGTGTCGCGGGAGCGCTGCGTTCGCGGATGCATAAGATCGCAGCAACGATCCACGCGGAAGAGGATGCACATCAGCACGTTGCCTCACTGTTCGGGACTGAAGTTGACCCGCAAAACGCCAGAAATACCCGCGCCAGCCGTATTCAGATCGATGAGACAATTATCGAAGGTACTCCTGCTGATTGGGTGCAGGCGCGGGTATCGATTGACCGGTTTACGGGGGGCGCGCTGGATGGTGCGTTATTCACCGAAAAACCGATTTTCGGCGTAAACGATGTAAAAGTTACTCTCAATATCCGTATCATCAATCCGAGATCAAGCGAAATAGGGTGGCTGCTGCTGGCGCTCAAAGATCTTTGGACTGGAGATCTCCCCATCGGTGGGGAACGCAGCATCGGACGGGGGCGCTTGCAAGGCATCGAGGCGACTCTGACCACATCCGAAGGCACATGGACGATCATCGAAGGCGACGATAAAAACAGCTTACGAATTGTTGGCGAAGTCGAAACGCTGGAAGCCTATGCAGCGACATTTGTGTCAGGAGGATCATCATGACCGAGCGGAAAGTTGTTCCCTGCTACGCACGGATTGAACAGGACACCCGAATTACGAATGACGATGTGTTGGCGGAAATGAAAGACTGCCCGGATGCTTATGTGCTAATTCATACCGATGAAGGGGTGATCTGGGGGAAGATCGATGACGCTGGAGAGCCGATTTTGTACTCCATGACTGCTGAGAATACGTTGGAGCAAATCGAACTCTGGCATCAGCTTCGCCTATTCACCCCCACGTACGAAGTCCATCTGTGGCGAGATGGTGATAAGCGGTGGCACAAACGCGCTTTACGCGATCTGGAGTCACCCGAAGGAGCAAACCTCTACGACATGCTGGATGAAGATTACTTGTTATGGGGAAACCGTGCGCAAGACCAGGGGGGTGGTTTCACGCGGTTGTTTGATGCTTCACAGGGACTATCCCATACTATCCCTTTGTCGTACAAGCATGTTGCTCCCTATATCGACGAGGGGAGGGGAGTAACGCTTCAGGTAAGGCACTATTT
>JAPKMU010000043.1 GCA_026645745.1 Anaerolineae bacterium
ACCAATTCAAAGCCTTCGCCTTGATCGTAGTCAAACGGAAACTGCATCAGGTTGATCGCATAACCCACGTAGACGAGCAAATAGCCGATCATGACGATCAGCGCCGCCGCAATCACGATGCGATTTGCCAAAGTGAGCAAAGACGGACGATTGATCAACGTTATGCCTCCGCTTTGCCCAATGGAATTAAGGTGACGCCGAGGAGTGCCGCCGCGACGCATAAAGCGAGTGCGACCTGCTGCGCCGGACCGATGCCGCCTTCGCGCCCAACATCGAGCAGATCAATTGCAAGAATGCCGAGAAATCCAATCAGACCACCCAAAAACAGCAGCAGTCCAAGGGTTCGTTTGGTGAAGGTGTAGGAGATTGAAAACATAATACGGCGAGTATAGCCTCCAGACTTCAATCGCTCAATGGCATGTGCGCAACTATTGGTTATGGACATCCGTATAGGGGGTATGGTAACAATGATTTTGCATGGATACGTAGAAGGAGTCCGTCGATGAACGACGAACCCATTCAGCAGCCAGAGGACAGTGTACGCGTCTCACGTTTGAGCAGCGCACCGCCTGAACCGACGGAAACTGACGCGGAAGATACGATCCGCGAGTACGAAGAACGCTATACCCCGAAACGCCGTTATGAATTGGACAGCGACATCGAAGCGGAGGATGACTATGTGCCTCCCCGCCGCGTGCCTTCGAGTGCAACGGTTCCCGCGCCGCAGCGCAGCCGTCCGCGCAGCTACAGCACGCTCCGGGTGACCGACGATGAACGCCTGTGGGCGGCGGTCGCGCATATCAGCGCGTGGGTGACATTCCTTGGTGGAATTGCAACCATTGGTACGATCATCCCGGTCAGCATCTTCATCCCGTTGATCGTGTACTTCTTGTTCCGCCGCAAGTCGGATTTTGTCGCATTCCATGCGCTTCAGGCATTTGTGATTCAATTGATCGGCACGGTTGGCGCGGCGATCCTTCTGTTAGCAGGCGGGTTGGTGTGGGGCGTGGGTATGGTCATCGCGCTTTTCTTGATGGTCGTCCTTGTCGGATTTGTGCTCGTTCCAGTGTGGGCGCTGGTCGGTCTCGTGCTTTTGCTCGTCGCGCTGGTGATGCCGCTGGCGATGGTCATCTTTGGCACGATTGCGGCGGTTGCAACGTACAACGGGGCGGATTATCACTATCCCTATATCGCGCGGTGGGTTGATCGCCAGCTTGCAGGCGGATTTCTCAACACCATCTAGCAGATAACCGCTGAAAACCGAAGCATGTTCGCTCAGGGACAAGACCTGCTCTTGTCCCTATTTCTTTATGGGCAAACGTGCTATGCTTCTCTGCGATTTTAGATCGTTTTGCCTCCAAGTCATTAACCATCGCAGGAGCAGCAGCAATGTTGAAAACGCATACGTGCGGCGAGCTGCGCTTACAGCACGCGGGTCTTCGCGTCGAACTCGCCGGATGGGTGTACCGCCGCCGTGATCAGGGCGGAATCATCTTTCTTGATGTACGCGACCGCTGGGGAATCACGCAGGTCGTGATTGACGAATCCGCAAGCCCCGAAGCGCATGACGCTGCCGGACAGTTTCGGAACGAGTACGTTATCCACATCAAAGGCACGGTGCGCGCCCGCCCGGAAGGGACCGCGAACTCGGAACTGGCGACAGGTGAAGTCGAAGTTGTTGCCGACGAAGTGGAGCTGCTGAATGCGTCGAAGACGCCGCCGTTCTATATCAATCAGGAAACCAAGATTGATGAAACGGTGCGCATGAAATACCGCTATCTTGATCTGCGCCGCCCGCGTATGCAGGATAATCTTGTGCTGCGTCACAAGGTGATCAAGTTCATTCGTGACTTTTTGGATGTGCGTGGATTTATCGAAGTTGAGACGCCGATTCTGTTCAAGACGACCCCCGAAGGCGCGCGCGACTTCCTCGTTCCGAGCCGCATGAATCCCGGTACGTTTTACGCGCTTCCGCAAAGCCCTCAGCAGTTGAAGCAGCTCTTGATGGTTGCCGGATACGAGCGTTATTTCCAAGTGGCACGCTGCTTCCGTGATGAAGACCTGCGCGGCGACCGTCAGCTTGAATTTACCCAACTTGACATTGAAATGAGCTTTGTCCGCCGGGAAGATGTGATGGCGCTCATCGAAGAAATGATGATCGCAGTCACCGAACAAGTGGCTGGCATGACGCCAATGCACAAGCCGTTCCCACGCATCACCTACCAAGATGCGCTGGAGAAATATGGTTCGGATAAGCCCGATATGCGTTATGACCTTGCCGCCGTCGATGTCACTGACATTGCGGGCAAAAGCGCCTTCCCTGTGTTCGTAAGCAACGCGGGCGAGGGTAAGCCGATCAAGGTTTTGCGCGCCCCGGGTATGGCGGGTTCCCTCAGCGGGACGCAGCTCCGCAAGACGGCTGAAGAACTCGAAACACTGGCACGCTCAGCGGGCGCAAAAGGGCTGGCTTGGATGGCGCTCGGTGAAAAAGAAGAAGACGAAGTGAAGGGTCCCATTGGGAAGTTCTTCACCGTCGAACAAAAAGTCGCCTTGTTTGAACGCACCGGAGCGAAACCGGGGGATATTCTGCTGTTCATCTCGGATCAGCGCGAAGTCGTGTACAACGTGATCGATACGCTCCGCCGCCATTTGGCGAATCAATTGGGTTACACCGATCCCAACAAGATCGCGTTCGCGTGGGTGATCGACTTCCCAATGTTCTATTGGAACGAAGAGGAACAACGTTGGGATCCGTCACAGCACATGTTTACGGCGACTCTGCCAGAAGACCTGCCGCTGCTCGATACCGATCCCGGTAAGGCGCGCGGATCACAGTATGACCTTGCGTGCAACGGCTATGAGGTCGCGGGTGGGAGCATCCGCATTCATGACCGCGCGATTCAAGAAAAGATGTTCCCGTTGATCGGTCAGACGATGGAACGCGCCCGCGAACAGTTTGGTCACATGCTCGAAGCATTTGAATATGGTGTTCCACCGCACGGGGGCATTGCGTCCGGTCTTGATCGTCTGGTGATGATCTTGGCGGGCGAACCGAATATCCGCGAAGTGATTGCGTTCCCCAAAACTCAACAAGGGGCGGATATCATGGCGGGTGCGCCGAGTGAAGCCGAGCCTAAACAGCTTGATGAACTGTCGATCAAGGTTGTTCCGCCAAAAAGCGAAGCAAAATCGTAACGACTTCAACCGTAGAGAATGCAGCGCATCAATAACTTGATGCGCTGCATTCTCTAAAGCGAATCTGCCCCTAGCGGTTGGCGATGCGTTCGCCGGGTTCAATTTTGGGCGCTTCTTCCTGCACGCTACCAATCACATAAGTGTGCAGCAGACCGGCGAGAATGCCCCCCGCGAACAAGCCGACCAAATACGCGGGAACGTAGCTGAGGTCACCTGCGATCAGCGCCGGACCGAGCGTGCGCGCCGGATTTGCAGACGCGCCTGTGTAAACCCCAACCGCGAGAATTAACCCCGCCAGCGTAAACCCAATTGCCACTGGGGCGAGATTCCCTGCTTTGCCGAAAACCGCCGCTTGATAGATCGTGCTTACCAGTAAAAATGCAAGAATGCCTTCGAGGAGCGCTGCACCGCCGAGATTGCTTACCGTCAGTGATCCGGTTGTCACGCCGAGGTTTGTTCCCTCTGGCACAACAAAGCGTACCACCAGCGCCGCTGCAATCGCACCGACAAACTGCGCGATCCAGTACACAACGGCTTTCATCAAGCTGATCTTTCCGCCGACGAGAAGTCCCGCAGTTACGGCTGGATTGAAATGTGCGCCGGAAATATGACCATATGCATAGATAATCCCGACAAGGATCAAGCCGTGTCCGAGGGCAGCCGCAACGACACCGAACTGAGGCGCGACTGTAACCACCATCGCGCCAACGAAAACAAGCGTGAATGTTCCAAGAAATTCCGCGATTGCAGGTTTTATCATGAAGATATCCTCCTTCAGACCAGCCGAACATCCTAGCATATTTGGGGTCGATTTACCCCTTTATTCTGAAGGGTTGAGGTGTTATAACAATACCCATCCTGCTGTGTACGTGATGGACGATGCCGTTTTGAGCCAACAGTTTTGATCCGGGAAGCACCTATCTGGCGGTAAGGTGATAGGCTTGAGCCAAGACCCCAACGTTAACGTGAATCCCACCTGCGAAAGCAGGTTCTCAAAACAACGTTCGCACGGCATGGCGGGTTTCTTGAGACATAAAAACAGCGTCGCCTCATTTTTTGAGACGACGCTGTTTTTTCGATGGATCGACTCGACTTATCCCGTGTAATCCGCCCCGAATACCTCAATCATCAACTGGGTCAAGCGGTCACGCAGCGGCACAAGCACCGCTGAACCATCCTCCGTCGTGAAATCGCTGATATAGTTTGCGTCGATCACGCCTGTGTGAATATTCTCCGGCGGCAAATCGCGCAGATACAGCGCCAGTGCGATTGCATCCTCAATGGATATGCTGGTATGGATGTCTTGTGTAAGCTGTGCCAGCAGAGCAGGCGACTGCGCGATCAACCGGAGTAGGGTGTCCTGTTGCAGCACACGCTCCCGGATCGCCATCATCACTGCCTGCTGACGCCGCGCCCGCTCAAAATCGCTGTCGGTGTGACGTGTACGGGCATACTTGAGCGCAGTTTGCCCGTCAAGGTGCTGCAAACCAGCTTCGATAAAAAATGGATCGTAGCCGTAATCCATACTCGGATATTGGTCGTCGTAGATCGTGTAAGGCACATCGAGATCAATTCCGCCGAGCGCATCAACCAGCGTTGTGAACGCCTCAAAATCGACAACCCCATAGCCATGCACGCGCATCCCCAAGTTATACTGAATTGTCTCCATCGCCAGTTCAGGACCGCACCCGGCGCATTGGAGTTCACCCAATACCATCGGCACATTTACGCGCTGAAGTGCACTGTACCCCGGCACATCGACCCATAAGTCACGCGGAATGCTGAGAATGCCGAGTGAATTCTGCTGTGGATCAAGACTGATCAGCATCATGGTATCGGTGCGATATGCTAATCCGGTTTCACCGGGGCGGCGGTCGATTCCCATAAGGAGCAGGGTTAGGCGTGTCTCCCCATCCCAAGGGGTGAGTTCAATCGTAGAACCGTCACTCAGCGTTAATTCCCGCCCGCTCGTCAGCGGAATCCGTCCGGAATAATCGGCGCGCACATCAACAGGCGTGGGGAGCGCAACATAATCAATCGTTGTTGAGTCCAAATCGGCATTCACGCGAAAGGCAAACAAGATCACAATACCCATCACAAGCACTGCGCCGAGCAGGACAAGCGCGGCGATCACCCATGCCCAGTCTGCACCTGCCTTACGCTGACCCTCACGCAGAAGCGACTCGTGATCAAGGGGTGGGGAAGGAAGGTACGGCGCTGGAATAGGTGTTTTGGGCGTGTCTGAAGAATTGAAGGGTTGGTTAATCATGACGATGAGTATAGGAGCGGGCGAAAAGTGCGTCAATGGCGCTTGATCAACGATCCCCATACGGCAGGCGCACGCAATATGGCGGTCGATGAAGCGATCATGCGTGCAGTAGGAGCAGGTCATCAACCGCCAACGCTGCGCGTTTATGGATGGATGCCGCCCGCGCTTTCGATTGGCTATGGTCAGCGCGCCTGTGAGGTCGATCAAGACCTGCTCCGCGCGCATGGTTGGGACATCGTGCGCCGCCCAACAGGTGGACGCGCGATCATGCACATTGACGAACTTACATACAGCATCGCGCTTCCAGCGGATCATCTTCTCGCGTATGGCGGCGTGGTCGAAAGTTATCAAGCGATCAGCCGCGCTTTGCTGCACATGCTCGAAAACTTAGGCGGTGCTGCCCGTGCCGACCCAATGTTAAACAACGCGCCAAAGTCACTGACGCCCGTTTGTTTCGATACACCTTCGCACTACGAAATCACGGTGAACGCCAAGAAGTTGATCGGAAGTGCTCAGGTACGGCGGGCGGGGGGAGTCCTTCAGCACGGTTCACTTCCACTTACCGGTGATATCGCGCGCATCTGTGACGGACTTGTTTATATGGATGAGGCGGCACGTGAAATGGCGCGCCAGCAGGTGCGCGAACGTGCGATTACCTTAGCTGATGCGGTTGGGCGAGAAATCATGTGGTTGCAGGCTGCCGAAGCGCTCATCAGCGCGGCAGCCGAGACCTTTGAGATTCACCTAAGTGCGGGGGTACTGTCAGAACAAGAACGACAAGCGGCAGATGAATTGGAGCAGAAGGTTTACACAACATCTGAGTGGACATTAAGGCGCTAACCTTGACACCTGATCGTTCTCGTAATATTCTCCTAAATAGGAAAGCGTATATGAGGACGATCCGATGTCCGATGTTCGTCAGCTTCCCCTATTCGCAAATCTGCCCGCAGCCGAGGCGGATTTGAATCCACAAACGACCCTGAAAGAGACAGTGACGCTCTTCCAGCGGCATCTTCTCCGTCAGGGAAAAACAGACCACACGCTTACAGCCTTTACGGCTGATCTGCATCTCCTCGGTGAATGGGGCGGGGACGACGTGCGGGTTGGCGTGTACACCACAACAATGCTTAGTGACTTCTTGCAGTGGATGGAAACTGGTCGCGGGGTATCGTGCAGTCGCAAGACGTATGCGCGCCGTGTGACGACGCTCAAAGTGTTTTTCAAATGGCTGCATCAAATTGGTGCGATCCCGCTTGATCCTGCTAATGCTATTTTACAGCGCTCAGGTCAAGCGCCCTTGAGCGAAATTCTATCCCCCGATGAAGTAGAGCGTGCCATGCGCTACGCGTTTATCCTCCGCCGTGCGCAAAAACCGGATGCACGTCCGCAGATGCTCTTTCATCTGTTGATGTCGACCGGGATCAAGAAGGGCGAAACGATGAATCTCACGGTTGACAGCATTCAGCGTGATCCACCTGTGCTTCTGATCACCCACAGCAGCCCAAAGGATACCTACAAAGAACGCTGGATCGCCCTTGAGCCGGATTGGTTCGCCGTTTACGACGAGTACCGGACGCAGTACCGAATCACGGATGCAGTGTTTACCTGCACGGCGCGCAATCTTGAATATGTGCTGGAAGACGTGGGCAAGGGAGCGGGTATCGAGCCGAAACTTTCCTTTGAGATGCTGCGTTGGACGAGCGCGGTACGCGATTACCGTGCGGGGCATGATCCCGATATGATCCGTGAGAAACTGGGGTTAAGCCGTGTCAGTTGGGCGGAAACGTTCGACAAGATCAAGCGCTTGACCGCCCAACAGATAGATGCCGAAGTGAGCGTTTAGTAAACGCGCAGCAGCAGCCCTTTCAAGTATTCGCCTTCTGGAAAGGTCAAGGCGATGGGGTGGTCATCGCTTGCGCCCAAATGAGCGATAATCTGTGCCTGTCGCCCGGTATCGGCTAACGCGCCAAACACGATCTTCTGAAATAGGTCAGGCGTGATCGCGCCGGAACACGAGAACGTAAACAAATAGCCGCCGGGTTTGACCAAGCGGAAGCTGTGCATGTTCAGGTCTTTGTAGCCGCGTGCTGCGCGGTCAACCTGCTGCGCGCTGTGTGCGAACTTCGGCGGATCGCAGATGATCACATCGTACAGTTCGTTATCGCCCACTTGATCGCGCACGAACTCCATCACGTCTGCTTGGAAAAATTCAATCCGGTCGCTAACTTCGACATCGGCTGCATTCTTTTCGCCTAATTCCAATACTTCCAGTGACGAATCGATGTTGATCACCCGTACATCAGGATGCGCAGACGCGGCACGCAATCCGAAAGCTCCGGTGTAGCTGAATAAGTTAAGCATGCGGCATTCGCTGTCGTATTCATCCATGAGTAGATCGACAACACGGGCGCGATTCACACGCTGATCGAGGTAGAATCCGGTTTTGTGTCCTTGATAAACATCGACATGAATTGGGACTTCACCCTCAAGGATCACGATTGGGTTGGGGGGAGCTTCACCAACCAGTGTTCCGGTAACGGATTTCAAGCCTTCTTTACGCCGCACATCGACATCACTGCGCTCATAAACGCCGTCCGCGCCAAGTAGATCACTTGCCAATTCCGCGATCATCTGCTTGCGTTCGTCAATGCCGAGCGTAAGTGCTTGCAAGACCAGCCAATCTTTGCCGAATTCGTCATACCCGTAGCGGTCGATGATCAAGCCCGGCAGGTAATCGCTTTCTGCGTTCACCAGCCGCGCCGCCGTATCAAACTCGCTGATATGGCGCGCAGAAAAAGCCCGTTCGAGTTGACTTGCCCACCATTCCTCATTGATCGCTTCATCGCGCCATGTGAGGATGCGCACCTGAATTTGTGACTTCGGATTCCAGTAGCCCCGCGCCAAAAACCTGCCTTTTTCGTTTTCCACCGTGACGATCTCTCCCGGTTTGGGATCGCCTTTCACGCTGGTGATCGCGCGCGAAAATACCCAAGGATGCTGGTTGCGAATCGGTTTCTCGCGGTCAGGACTGACGACGATCTTGCTTTCCATAACGTTTTACTCGATTCCTAACAGGGCGCGGAAATCCGCTTCGGAGAGAATGGGAACACTGAGCTTGGCGGCTTTTTCCGCCTTGCTGCCCGGTGAGTCACCCATGAGTACAAAACTGGTTTTCTTGCTGACACTGCTTACAACTTTGCCGCCATGTGATTCGATCAAGTCGGTTGCTTGTTCGCGGGTCAGGGTGGGGAGCGTGCCCGTAAGCACAAACGTCTTGCCTTCAAGCGAATCTCCAGCACGTTCGCGCGGAGCGCCTTGCATGTTCACGCCGCGTTCGCGCAGTTTTCCGACGATGCCGCTGTGAAACGGATCGTCAAACCATGCACGGATGCCTCCGGCAAGCACTTCGCCAATGCCTTCAACCTCGTTCAGTTCTTCGGCGCTTGCGTTTTGGATCGCATCCAGAGAACCGAAATGCACGGCGAGATCGGCGGCGATGGTGCTCCCCACGCCTTCAATTCCCAGTGCGGTGATCACACGCGCCAATGGACGTTCTTTTGCGGCTTGAATGCCCGTCAGCAGCTTATCGACTTTCTTTTCGGCGAAGCCTTCTAATTCCAGAAGTTGATCCCGTTTCTCGGCAAGATCGAATAAATCTGCTTCATCGCTGATGAAACCCTTTTCGATCAAGGTTTTGACCGTTTGCGCGCCCAAGCCATCAATATCGAGTGCGCCGCGTGAGACGAAGAATTCCACTTGACGATACACGCGCTCAGGGCAGCGGACATTTGGACAGTAGTAATCGACTGCATCTTCTGGGTGAACAATCCGTGTATCGCAGTAAGGGCAGTGTTCCGGTGGGGTGATTGCAGTTTCGCTGCCCGTGCGTGCTCCGGCGATAACGCCGACCACATTCGGGATTACATCGCCCATGCGCTTCACGACGACCGTATCACCAACGCGCACATCGAGTGCTTTCACATAGTCAAAATTGTGAAGCGTGGCATTGCTCACTGTGATTCCGCCGATGAATACGGGTTCAAGCTGCGCGTTCGGGATTACCCGCCCGGTGCGCCCGACTGTAAATACGGCACGGAGCAGCTTGGTTGATCCTTCACGCGCCGGGAATTTATACGCCAATGCGCCGCGTGGGTCTTTACCAACGACGCCAAGTTCAGCAGCGATGCGCAGATCATTCACTTTAATCACCACACCGTCGATCTCGTAGTCGAGCGCATCGCGGTTTGCTTCCCATTTGGGAATTTCAGCTTCGATCTGTTCCAATGTGGGATAATATGCCGCACCGGGGGCGATCAAGAACCCCATATTTCCCAGATATTCCAACATATCCCACTGCTTATCCAGCATTATCCCACTTGATGCGACCACCTGATAGACATAAGCTGTCAAGGGTCGGCTTGCGGTGATGCGTGAATCCTTCTGTTTAAGCGCTCCTGACGCTGCATTGCGCGCATTGATAAACGGCGGGAGTCCTGCCTCAATTTGGCGCGCATTTAGCGCTTCAAAATCGCGTTTTAGGTACATCACTTCGCCGCGCACAACCAGACGCTCTGGGGCGGTCATCCCGTTAGCATGCGCCGGAATACGCAGCGGAACGGTGCGAATCGTGCGGATATTCGGCGTTACATCGTCCCCGACTTCGCCGTTCCCACGCGTCGCTGCTTGGACGAGCACACCATTTTCGTAGGTCAGCACAACCGTCAGCCCGTCAAGCTTCGGCTCAAGCGTATAACTCAAGATTGTACCGCTTGGCAGGAGTTTCAGCGTGCGTTCTTCCCATGCGCGCACATCCTCAACGGAGTAGCCGTTCGCAAGACTGAGGATCGGTGCAACATGCCGCACTTTGGCGAATTCTTCCGAAAGATCGTTGCCAGATCGCTGTGTAGGCGAATCAGGTGTGATCAAATCGGGATGCGCTTTTTCCAATTCAACGAGTTCGTTGTACAGCGCGTCATATTCCGCATCCGTGATCAGCGGACTGCTGAGAACGTAATAGCGGTAGCCGTGAAAATGCAGTAGATCACGGAGTTCTGACATCCGTGCAGCAGGATCAACCATAGCGACCTCTATGGACTCTGATTCGGATCAACAGCGAGAAATTCACCAGCCGCCCATCCGCCGCGTGATGGGTTGAAAAGGTCTTCAATGCGCCACCAAGTCAAGCCGTTGACATTTTCCGGTCCTCCGACCACGCGGAACGCCTCCAAGTAGGCTGCTTGGAAGAGAATTTCGCCACTGATTCCCGGCGCTTCGCGCACATTTAACCCGCCATCCACATCCGCGACGACTTGTACCCCAACCGCAATCTGCATGGGCGTGGGCGTGAAGATCACGGGGGGGAGTGTTGGACCTTCGAGCGCAAATGTCGCACGCGCGGCGGCGTCGCTTGTTCCCATCAGAGTCGGTGTTGGCGTGGTGTAGAACGCCTCCATCGGGGAGGTGGGCGTAACGGCAGCGGTGATCAATACGATTTGAGGACTGCCAGATGGGTCGGCGTCACCACCGAGCGTGATTGCTACCGCCAGCAACCCGAATGCGCACCCGAACGCGAAAATGAGCGTGAGCAGGAGCGTCCACACCGGAAACAAGCATCCTGCTGGGGAACGATCATCGATGCGCTTGCGCTTATCGGGAGTATCGATTGGCGCAAATCCACTGGATGGCGCTGAATCCCGCTTAGGCTTCTCGCGCACAGCCACAGGTATCGCTGGCGGGGGTTCGGGCAGTGTCGTCGGTTTTATCGGGCGGATCGGCTGCGTATCATCTTGTTCGATCATGCCTTGCGTCCTCGCTGCGCGATCCATGCTTCAAACTGCGCCAGCGTCCATGTGTTAATCACGGAGCGTGCTTCCACCCATCCACGCCGCGCTGTCATCACGCCATAGCGCATCTGATCGAGTTCGTGCGTCGCATGGGCATCTGTATCGATACATATCGGGATTCCCATTTCGACAGCGCGGCGCGCATACTGCGCTTCAAGGTCGAGTCTTTCCGGGGAACTGTTGATTTCCAATGCGATTCCCGACTCTTTCGCCGCTGAAAACACCGCATCCATATCGAGGTCTGCACCTTCGCGGTCAGGGATCAACTGCCCACGTGGGTGACCAATAAGGTCAACGTTTGGGTTACGGATCGCGTTCAATATACGTGACGTGACCTGCTCACGTGGCTGACGAAGCCCCACATGCAGCGACGCGACGACGAAATCAAGTTCAGCCAGCACTTCGTCGGGGAAGTCGAGTTCGCCATCCGCTTTGATTTCCATTTCTGTCCCATGAAAGACGCGAAACGGACGCATGGCTTGATCGACGGCGCGGACTTCTTCACGCTGATCCATCAAACGTTCAATCGACAAGCCGTTTGCGATGGTCGCACCCCGTGAGTGATCGGTGATGACGATGAATTCCCGTCCGCGTTCGCGTGCGGCTTCTGCCATCTCGCGGATCGTCGCTTTGCCGTCGCTCCAAACTGTGTGCATATGCAGATCGGCGTGGATATCGCTGAGTTGAATCAGTGTTGGCAGTCCGCGTTTTTGCGCGACTTCGATTTCGCCCCAGTCCTCGCGGATTTCAGGCGGTATAAACGGCAGTCCAAGCTGTGCGTAGACTTCTTCTTCCGTCGCGCACAAGATTTCCGCACCATCGGATTCACGGGTAAAAGCATGCTCATTCAGGCTCAAGCCGTTTGCTAGTGCGAGCGAACGCATTCGGATGTTGTGCGCTTGGCTTCCTGTGAAATATGCTAAGGCTGTTCCCCAGCGCTCAGGCGCGATTACACGCAGATCGACCTGCAATCCGTTGTGCAGTTCAACCGAGCTTTTCTTCTCACCGTGACCGAGTACGCGGGCGACTTCCGGCATTGTCACAAACGCATCCATGATCGGCTGTGGTTCGGTTGAGCAAATCAGCAAATCGACATCGCCAATTGTCGGGCGGGCACGTCGGATGCTCCCCGCGACTTCTCCGCGTATCGCACCGGGAAGTGCTGTCAAGCGCGCAAGGAGCGCTTCGGCGGCGGGGAGCGCCATACCGAGCGGAATCCGTGTATTCGCCTGCCGCCGCTTGAGTGCTTCAATTCCTTCCAAGATTTTTGTTTCGGTTTTCGCACCCATGCCGCCCATCGTGCGGAGTTTGCCTTCGCGGGCGGCGGTTTCGAGCATCTCGACGCTGGTATAGCCTGCTTCCCAGAACTGCTTCGCTTTTTTGGGTCCCACCCCGTTGATATGTAGAATATCAACAACTCCGGCAGGAACTTCTGCCTTAAGGCGTTCGTAGAATTCGAGCGAATCCGTATCGAGCAGTTCTTGAATCTTTTCCGCAATGATTTTGCCAACCGAAGGAATTTCCTCTAGGCTGCCTTCGGCAGCATAAGCGCGCAGATCGCGCGGGAGTTCTCGAATCGAGTCGGCGGCGTTCTGATATGCAAGAATTCGGTGAATCGACTCGCCTTTGATTTGGAGCATATCGGCGATTGTGCTGAAAATGTCCGCGACTTCACGATTGGAGAGCGCCACCTGATCCCCCTTAAACAAAGTGACAAGTCGAGAAACGTCCCGTTTCAGGTATCCTTCGTGACTCGCCATTAGAACGCCTGTCTTTTATGATTTTACCGGACGGATCGTGAAAATGTTACCCTCTTGACAGCCTATGCGATTCCGGCTACGCTCATCTGCAACTTCATATACACATGAACAGCGTTGATCCAGACGAGTACGCATTAAGGTCATGTTCAGAGAGCCGCCGGTGGCTGTGAAGGCGGTACACGGACGGATGCCGAATGGACTGGGGAGCTGCACAGGCGAACATTTTTAAGTAGTCTGCGCCGGGGCTGCGCGCCCGTTACCAATGCGCCGGGTATCCAACATGATTTTCATGCTTCGTATCCGTCAGGAGCGCCGCGAATCCCCCGCCGGGGTTGATTTGGGCATCAAGGTGGCACCACGAGGAAACCCCTCTCGTCCTTGAACGAGTAGGGGTTTTTTGTTGGGTGCAAAAGGGGAAAACAATGGTTTTCGCGCCGATGATGGTCAAATCAAGTACTGATGCAGCGCCCAGCCGCGACGAAGTGCGCAAGCTGTTCGCGGGCGGCGACCTCGTGCCGGTGTATCGGACACTGCTCGCAGACCTAGAAACTCCGGTATCGGTTTATCACAAACTGGCGAGTGCCGGAAGCGTGAGCTTCCTGCTCGAAAGCGTCGAAGGCGGCGAACACATCGGTCGCTACTCGTTCATGGGGGTGAACCCGAAAGGCGTGATCACCGTCACCGATAAGCAGATCAAGCTGACTTACGGCGGCAAGACCATGCAGCAAATCCTGCCAGAAGGTCAAGACCCGCTGCACGTTGTCGAGCGTGAATTTCGCCGTCACAAGGCGGTGCGTGTGCCGGGGCTGCCGCGCTTTGTTGGTGGGGCGGTGGGTGTTTTGGCATATGATGTCGTTCGATACTTTGAGCGTCTGCCCACCACCGCCCGGCGTGAGCTGGATGTTCCCGATGTGGCATTCATGATGGTGGATACGCTGGTCATCTTTGATCATGCCCGCCATCAGTTGATCGTGCTGGCAAATGCGCAAAATGACGGCGATCCTGATGCTGCCTATGATGATGCGCTAAACCGCATTGATTCGATTGTCACGCTCCTGCGTCAACCTATGCCGCCTCTCCCCGCTGAGGGTGAACCGCTCAACGCACCCGTCGAATCCAATATGACCCGCGACCAGTACGAAGCAGGTGTCCGTGCGGCAAAAGAGTACATTGCTGCCGGAGATGCGTTTCAGATTGTGCTGAGTCAGCGCTTCAGCCGCAAAACCAGCGCCTCACCACTCACGCTGTATCGTTCACTACGTGCGACGAACCCATCGCCATATATGTTTCTGCTCCGCTTCAGTGAGGACTTTACGCTCGTCGGTGCGTCGCCAGAAATGATGGTACGGCTTGAGGATGGAATCGCCACGACCCGCCCAATCGCCGGATCGCGCCCACGCGGGATCGATGCGGCGGCGGACGCGCGGAATGCGGAAGACCTCCTTGCTGATCCGAAAGAACGCGCGGAACATGTCATGCTCGTGGACTTGGGGCGAAATGACTTGGGGCGCGTGTGCGATTACGGCACGGTCAAGGTCACCGATATGATGTACATCGAACGCTATTCTCATATCATGCACATCGTCAGTAATGTGCAGGGTAAGCTGCGGCGCGGCTTGGGCGCGTTTGATCTGCTGCGCGCATGTTTTCCCGCAGGGACACTCAGCGGCGCTCCCAAAGTTCGCGCGATGACAATCATCGAAGAATTAGAGGGCGTCCGGCGCGGCGTTTATGGCGGCGCGGTGGGATACTTCAGCTACGACGGTTCGATGGACACCTGTATCACGATCCGCGCTGCGCTCATGCAGCGTGACACTGTCTATTTCCAGAGTGGGGCAGGTCTGGTCGCGGACAGCGTGCCATCCACCGAATATGACGAGACACTCCATAAAGCGCGTGCGATGGCTGCGGCAATCAGCCGTGCCGAAGGAGGTCTCACCTGAATATGATGATTTCAATCACAGACCACGAGGGATAAACCAACATGATTAAGCGCGTGATTTTCATCCGTACCGGCGAAACCGAATGGAATAAGCGTGAACGCTGGCAGGGTTGGGTCGATGTACCGCTCAATGCGAATGGGAAAGCGCAAGCCGCAGCACTGGCGCGATTCATCCGGCATATGGGCGTCAAGGCGATCTATTCGAGCGACCTTCGCCGCGCCATCGAAACCGCCGAACCGATTGCCCGCGAGACGGGACTCGAACCCGTTTACGATGTACGACTGCGGGAGCGTTCTGTTGGCTTGTGGCAAGGGCTGACGATGACTGAAATTCGGGATTGGTACGGTGAGGAATATCAAGCGCTGCTCGCTGACCGGGAAAACTACACGATACCAAGCGGGGAATCGCGTGCGGATGTTCGTGCCCGCGTGATCGAAGCTTTCCACGAGATCATGAAACAGGACAGAGGTGAAACGATTGCGATTGTTTCGCATACGACCGCGATTATGACCATGCTTGTGGACTTGATTCCGACGTATGACCCGACTGGCGTTGATCTCGATAACACGTCCGTGACAACGATCCGCTGTGATGATGATGGCAAGTGGGCGCTAGTGGCAGTGGATGACACCCTGCATCTGGAAGACTTGCCAAGCAGCGCAGTGGGGGAACTGGAAGAGAACTGATGATCCTTGTAATCGACAATTACGACAGCTTTACCTATAACCTCGTGCAGCTTCTCGGCGAGATGGGCGCGGATATTCGGGTCGCGCGCAATGATTACATCACCTTGGATGAGATTCGTCATCTCAATCCGGCGCATATCGTGATCTCACCCGGACCCGGAACACCGGATGAAAGCGGCGTATCGCTGGACGTGATCCGCGAAATGGGCGCGCACACACCGATCTTGGGCGTCTGCCTCGGTCATCAGGCGATTGGTCAAGTATACGGGGGCGTGGTCAGCCGAGCGCCGCGCCAGATGCACGGAAAAACCAGCGCGATCTATCACAAGGGCGGAGGCGTATTCGCTGGACTGCCGATGCCGTTTGAAGCAACACGTTATCACAGCTTGATCGTCGAAGAAGCCAACTTGCCTGACTGTCTCAAAGTGACCGCCTTTACCGATCAAGGTGAGATCATGGGTTTGCAGCATAAAACCTATCCGGTGTACGGTGTGCAGTTCCACCCGGAAAGCATTTTGACGACGAGCGGCACACGGCTTTTGAAGAACTTCTTGGATGTGCGAGTACCGGAGATTGCGGGCTAATCATGGAAATTCAACGGGCAATTGACGTTCTCAGCCGTTTCGGACATTTGCAGTCGGATGAAGCCGAAGCCGTGATGAATCAAATTATGGCGGGCGGCGCGACGGATGCGCAAATTGCGGCGTATCTCATGGCACTGCGTATGAAAGGCGAGACGCAAGACGAGATTCTTGGCAGCGCGCGGGCAATGCGGGCGAATGCTCACCGCGTGCCGACCACAAGCGACGACGGGAATCTCCTTGATACGTGCGGCACGGGTGGCGATAAGAGCGGAACATATAACATCAGCACAACTGTTGCGTTTATCGCTGCCGGGGCAGGGGTGAAAGTCGCTAAACACGGCAACCGCGCCGCAAGCAGTAAATGTGGCAGCGCTGATGTTTTAGCCGAACTGGGTGTGAATTTGAACCTGACACCGGAGCAAGTTGGTGAATGTGTGGATAGTGTCGGGATCGGGTTCTTATTCGCGGCGAAACTCCACCCGGCAATGAAATATGCTGTCGGCGTGCGGCGTGAGTTGGCGGTGCGAACGATCTTCAATATTCTGGGTCCGCTCACGAACCCGGCAGGGGCGCGCCGTCAGTTGATGGGCGTGTTCGCCGCCGACTTGACCAGTTTTCTCGCGCATGTATTAGGTGAACTCGGCGCGGTGCGTGCGCTCGTGGTCAGCGGCTATGGCAACCTTGACGAACTCACGACGACAGGACCGAACACAATCGCGCATTACGAAAATGGCAAGGTTCGCCAGTATGAACTCATGCCGCAAGACCTCGGTTTTCGCGGTGCGACGATCAGTGAACTGCTTGGCGGCGATGCACCGCTCAACGCAGCGATTTTACGCGGCGTATTAAATGGCGAAATCCAAGATGCGAAGCGTGACGTTGCACTCTTGAATGCTGGCGCGGCGCTGGTGGCGGGCGGATGCACCGATACTATCGAAGGTGGGATCAAGTTGGCTGCCAAGGTCATCGATAGTGGAGCGGCAGTCGCCAAGCTCGATGAACTGATCGCATTCAGCCAAAAGTTCGCAACGTAGCCGCCTGAGCGCGAAGGACTAACGACGTGTTCAAGCGGACGGATACGATTCTTGACCGGATACTCGCCAAAAAAGTGGATGAGATCGCCGTGCTGGATGGCGCATCCCTTCAACTGGAGGCGCTGGCTGCGCCTCCACCGCGCGATTTTGCCGGAGCACTTCAGCGCGAGACGGTTGCGTTAATCGCGGAGGTCAAGCACGCATCACCAAGTAAAGGCATCCTGATCGACCCATTCGATCCGGTGGCATTGGCGACGACATACGCCGAAAACGGCGCGGCGGCGATCAGCGTGTTGACGGATCAGGAATTCTTTCAAGGGAGTCTGGCGGATTTGTGCGCCGTTCGCGCTGCCATGAATGTCCCGCTTCTCCGGAAAGATTTCACGATTGATGTGCGCCAAATCTACGAAGCGCGGGCAGCGGGCGCAGATGCGATCCTCTTGATCGCGGCAGCGCTGGAAGATGCTCAACTTTGCGATCTTCATGCGGCGGCGGTCGGTTTAGGGTTGGCGGCGCTGGTTGAAGTCCACGACGAAGGTGAACTTGACCGCGCAATTAACATCGGCGCACGGCTGATCGGCGTGAACAACCGTGATCTCAAGACATTCCGCGAGGATGTGACGACAACCGAGCGGTTAGCGGCGCGCGTCCCGTCGGGAGTCACCTTGGTGGCAGAAAGCGCGATACGGACAGCGGCGGATATTCGGCGGATGGGCGCTTGTGGAGCGTCAGCGGTGCTTATTGGCGAAGGTCTTGTAAAGGCGCATAATATTCCGGCAACGGTTCGGGAATTTAGCTGCCAGCGGCGCATGTAGGACTATCATGACTCTCGTCAAGATTTGCGGAATTACGACGCTCGAAGACGCATTATTTGCCGCCGAAGCAGGCGCGCATATGCTCGGATTGAATTTTTTCAAGAAGAGTCCGCGCTATATAGCGCCAACGGATGCACGCGCATTAGCACTTGCACTGCGATCCAAGTTAGGGGCGCATGCGCCGCTCTTGATCGGCGTATTCGTGAATGAGGTTGTCGGGCGCATTTCTGTGACGATGGAAGAAGTCGGGCTGAACTTTGCCCAGTTGAGCGGAGATGAGAGTGTCGAAATGCTGCGAGAACTGCGCGGAATCGGCTTCAAGGCAATTCGTCCTCGCAGTCAATCCGAAGCGGTGATGGATGTGGAGTATTACGGTGCTGCGCAGACCGATCCGCGTATTCCGTCACTACTGCTCGATGCGCATCATGCTGTACTGTACGGCGGCACAGGCGAACGTGCCGACATTGAAATTGCGCTTGCGCTCAAAGAAAAAACTGCACGTTTAATGCTGGCAGGCGGCTTGACTCCTGAAAACGTCGGGGATGCGGTCAAATCCGCGCGTCCTTGGGGTGTCGATGTCGCCAGCGGCGTCGAAAACGAAGCGGGCAAGAAAGACGCGGAAAAAGTGCGTGCATTCATCGATGCGGTGGAAGCGGCAGACGCGGGCTGACGGGTTGTACATCAGTAGAAGAGAATACGGGACATGATGGCTCAATCACCCGAACCGAAGGCAGACGAGTATATCAAGACCGGTACGGCAAACGTCCCGGATGAACGTGGGTATTTTGGTAAGTTTGGCGGGCGGTTTGTTCCAGAGACGCTCATGCCCGCCCTCGATGAACTGACTGCCGCCTATTACGAGGCGATGGCAGATTCGAACTTTCAAGCGCGACTTGCGCATCTTCAGCGGACATTCACCGGGCGACCAACGCCAATCACGTATGCAGAGCGCTTGAGCAAGGCGCTCGGCGGTGCACAGATTTACCTCAAGCGCGAAGACTTAGCGCACACGGGTGCGCACAAGATCAATAATGCGCTGGGTCAAGCGTTGTTAGCAGAGCGCATGGGCAAAAAGCGTATTGTCGCGGAGACGGGGGCGGGGCAGCATGGGGTCGCCAGCGCGACCGCGTGCGCGATGCTTGGCTTGGAGTGCATCGTTTATATGGGGAGCGTCGATATTGCCCGCCAAGAACCGAACGTGTTTCGTATGAAGCTCCTCGGCGCGCAGGTGATCCCGGTCGAAAGTGGCAGTAAGACGCTCAAGGACGCGATAAACGAAGCAATCCGCGATTGGGTCACGAATGTGACCAGCACGTTTTATCTACTTGGCTCGGCGCTCGGTCCGCATCCTTATCCCATGATGGTACGCGATTTTCAGAGCGTGATCGGCATCGAGGCGCGCGAGCAGATGCTTGAACTCACCGGACGACTGCCGGATGTCGTGTTAGCGTGTGTCGGCGGCGGCAGCAACGCAATCGGCATGTTTCACGGCTTCCGTGATGACGATGATGTGCAGTTGATCGGTGTGGAGGCGGGCGGACATGGTATCGAATCGGGAGAACATGCCGCGCGCTTTGCTGATCCGGCGCTTGGGCGACCCGGTGTGCTGCACGGGACACGCTCGTTTGTGCTGCAAGATGAGGATGGACAAATCTTGAACACGCACAGTATTTCCGCCGGACTGGATTACGCCTCGATTGGACCTGAACACGCCTATCTACGCGATACCGAGCGCGCATTCTATACCTATGCGACCGACGAAGACGCACTTGCCGCGCTGAAAACCCTCAGCCAAACCGAAGGAATCATCCCGGCATTGGAAAGCGCGCACGCGGTTGCGGAAGCGCTCAAGCGTGCGCCATTGATGCCGAAGGACTCGATTGTGTTGGTCAACCTATCCGGGCGCGGCGACAAAGACCTCGGCACAATCATGCGCGAATTGGGGATATGATCATGAACTTCACCGGACAAGAAACCCAAAAGGCGGTTGTGTCGGTCATCCTCACCAGCGCTGACGGACGGATTCTGCTCCAGCAGCGTGACGATAAACCGGACTTACATTATCCCGGTTGGTGGACGATCTTTGGCGGGTATGTGGAAGATGGGGAAACGCCGGAAGCCGCGATTCGCCGCGAACTGATGGAAGAATTGAGGATTGATCTCCCTGTCACACATTGGCGGACTTATGACTGTCCTGTGCGTTCGATTCCGGGCGAAGTCCACACGCGTAACTATGTATTCACTGCAGCGCTGGATCGTCCGGTCGAATCGCTTACGCTCAGCGAAGGACAGGGGATGCGCCTGTTTACCCCGGAAGAAGCTGCGCCGCTGGTGCTGGCATTCGCACAGCATTTGATTTTGCGCGATTACCTCCGCGAAAAATGCGGCTTGAGCATCCCCTCGCATGATGACTTACAGGGCGTCACGGCGATTGCGGCAATGTTCAAGCGTGCAGAGCACGCGGGGCGGGCGGCATTTCTGCCGTATTTCCCGATTGGTTTCCCAACCATCGAAGAATCGCTGCAAACCATCGAAGCGATGGCGGGCGTGGACGTGGACGGCTTCGAAATTGGCATTCCATTTAGTGATCCGCTGGCGGATGGCGCAGTCGTTCAAGAAGCAACCCAGATTGCGCTCAATAACGGCGTAACGGTGCGTAAATGCCTTCGCGCTGTGCAAAATCTCCGTGAGCGCGGCGTTACACAGCCGATGCTGTTGATGGGCTACATTAATCCGATCCTCGCGTATGGTGTTGAACGTTTCGTCGCTGATGCAAAAGTGGCGGGCGCGGATGGGTTGATCGTGCCGGACTTGCCCGCCGAAGAAGGTGACGAACTCGCGCAGGTATGCGCGCAGGAAGGAATGGCGATTGTTTTCTTCGCTGCCCCGACCAGCAACCCGGAGCGGATCGCGGTGACGGCGAAGAAGGCAACAGGATTTATCTATGTTGTCACACTGACGGGCATCACGGGTGAGCGGTCACAGCTTCCGCCCGACCTGACCGATTTCGTCCACCGATTGCGCGAAAAAACAGGCGATACTCCGCTCGTGATGGGCTTTGGGATCAGCAAACCTGAACATGCGCGCATGGTGGGGGAATTGGTCAACGGATTCATCGTCGGCAGCGCTCTTGTACGTGCGCGTAAGCAAGGGCACACGATCGCACGTGATCTCGCAGCGGATCTGCGTGCCGCGCTCGATGAATAATCGTAAGCGCGAGATGCGCACTGCCGTCTAATCATCGCGTTTAAGTGGGATGATCCGCCGCTCGTGCGGAATTTTCGTAAGCCGAAATGCGCGCGTTGACATCCTGAAACCGCTCATGCTATGCTCTGATGGCAATTACGTTCCTGTTTCGTGAAAGTCGATCCGAACATCATGACTTTTCAGCCCGGTTACGTCTATTCGTATTATCGCTTTAGCGGCGACATAGCGAGAGTCGGGCTTGCCATGCTCATGGTGTGACGTATCTTCAAGTCAGGTTACGTGAAGGCGCAGGGCATATGCCCCGCGCCTTTTTTGTTGCGTGGGGCGGCATCCATAGGGAGCAGATGGGCAACATGATGATCAGGGGTGTGCGCGGGGCGACTCGTGTCAAACAGAACGACGCTGGCGAAATCTTGGCGGCAACACGAGAACTGATGGAAGCGATGATCCAGTTGAACGACATCACCGAGGATATGGTCGCAAGTGTATTATTCACGACTACGCCGGATTTGAACGCCGTATATCCGGCAGCGGCAGCGCGCGAAATTGGGTGGCATAAGGTCGCGCTGATGGGTTTTCAAGAGATTCAAGTTCCGAATGGAATGAATTATTGCATTCGCGTCTTAATCCACTGGAACACCGATAAGGCGTTGGATGAAGTCAAGCATGTGTACATGCACGATACCGTCAAACTGCGCCCAGACTTATACCCCGATAACCGTGTCGTCGTTGACGATGATAAGGGAACCGAGAAATGATTGTAGTCATGAAGAGAGGCGCGCTCGCCGGAGCAATTGCGGAAGTCGTCAGCCGTGTGAAAGAGGACGGCTACACACCGCATATCAGCGAAGGCGACGAACGAACGATCATCGGCTTGGTGGGAGAAAGCCCAACACCGCTCCGCGAGGATGATTACAGCACGATGGACAGCGTCGAGCGCGTGATGCGTGTCTCCGCGCCCTATAAGCTTGCAAGCCGGGATTTTCATCCCAATGATACGCTGGTTGCGTTGAA
>JAPKMU010000440.1 GCA_026645745.1 Anaerolineae bacterium
CGGCAAATTGCGGACGCATCCGCTCCACGACGGGAAAGGCGATCTCACTCGGTCGATGCGGTTGGAGATTCAGGGCGATCTGTCCGCTTTCCGTGCGGGACAGTTCCTGTAAATCCTGCACCAACCGACCCAAACGATCAGCTTCGCGGTGAATGAGTTGAAATGTCTCCGGTGTCGGGGGAAGGACGCCATCTTGCAGCCCTTCCATATACCCCTTGATTCCCGCGAGCGGCGTTTTGAGTTCGTGGGTGACATCGCCAAGGAGCTGCACGCGCATCGCTTCGGTACTCTCCAGCGACTCCGCCATGTGGTTAAAATTCTCGACCAGCTCGGCAAACTCGTCTCGTGTATCCAGCCGTAAGCGCTGTGCGTAGCTGCCCCCTGCAATGCGCTTGCTGAGTGTGACTAGGGAGCGGATCGGGCGGATGATTTGCTGGCTGACGAACCAGCTCGCGCCGAGCGCCGCCACCAGCGCGGCGGCACCAGCGATCACCAGCGCTGTGTTGATCGCCTCTCGAAAGTCGCTTTCTAGTTCAGCATCCAGTGCATCCATATGCTGCCCCATCATCCCAGAACTGTCTCCACCCCTGTGCCTCATATGCTCGGAGAAACTTGCCGGGGCGACAAACGCGGTCGCTATCGACAGAACGCTCAAGCCGATCAGCACCACCACGACATAGGAGATGAATAACTTCTGCGAGAGTTTCATATGGGTTCATCCGCGAACTTGTAGCCCACGCCGCGCACCGTCACGATGAACTGCGGATCAGCCGGATTAACTTCCAACTTCTGGCGAATGTGTCCGATGTGAACATCGACCACGCGCTCCTCGCCGTAGAAATCGTAGCCCCATACCTGTTCAAGGAGCTGCTCGCGGCTGAGTACCTTACCGGCATACACCGCCAGCGTCGCCAGCAGTTTGAATTCGAGGGCCGTCAGTTCGATAGCATCGTCGTTTCGCCAGACTTCGTAACGCTGTGTATCGATCTTCAGATGCTTGAAGGCGAACACCTGCCGGTCATCCTGCCCCGTGCCGCGTCCACGCCGGAGGATGGCTTTGACACGCGCTGCCAGTTCACGCGGGCTGAATGGCTTGGTGAGATAGTCATCCGCGCCGACGGTCAAGCCCATCACCCGGTCAAACTCTTCCGATTTCGCCGTCAGCATCATGATATATACATCCGACTCGCGCCGGATATGCTGGAGGACTTCCATGCCGTCCACCTGCGGCAGCATGATGTCGAGAATCACCAGTTCAGGGCTGTAGCGACGGAATGCAGCCAAACCTTGCACGCCGTCACGCGCCACGTACACGGTATTTCCGTCCGCTTTCAAATAGGCTTCGACGACATTGAGAATGCTGTCCTCGTCGTCAACTACAAGAATAGTCGCCATTTTCGCACTGCCGTTCTAAACCCGTTTTGCTCCATTATCGCACGAACTGCGCGCTGCCGAGATCAAGCCGACGCAGAAGCTGTGCATTGAGCGCGACGACTATGGTACTGAGCGCCATAAATGCCGCTCCGACGGCTGGCGACAGGATGAAACCGATCGGCGCAAGAATACCCGCTGCTAAGGGCAGCGCAATGACGTTGTAGCCGGTCGCCCAGATCAGATTCTGGATCATCTTGCGGTAGGTGGCGCGGCTGAGTTCAAACACCTTGACTACATCCAGCGGGTTACTCCGCACGAGAATAATCCCGGCGGATTGAATTGCCACGTCAGTGCCGCTGCCGATGGCGATGCCAATGTCGGCGCGGGTCAGGGCGGGAGCGTCGTTCACACCGTCACCCACCATCGCCACTTTTTGTCCTTGTTTTTGCAGGTCGGCAATCTTCTGATCTTTGTGTTCCGGCAGCACTTCAGCGAACACAGTATCAATGCCAAGCTGACGTGCTACCGCTTCTGCGACGGGGCGGCTGTCTCCCGTGAGCATCGCGATTTGAATGCCGAGTGCGTGCAGGCGTTCGACTGCTTGACGACTTTCCCTGCGTACGACATCTGCTAATGCAAATGCGGCTGCGAGTGCACCATCGACGATCATGTAGACAACCGTTTGTGCGTTGGCATCTGCTTGTTCTCGGAACTGCGCCATTTCCCCGTACAGTTCGAGTTTGAGCATTTCGAGCAGGCGTGGTCCTCCGATGTAAACGGTTTTTCCGTCCGAAGTCGCTTTGATCCCGCGTCCTTTGATCGCCTCAAAGTCGCGGATCGGTGCAGGCTCAACGCCGCGCTGCCCAGCTTCGGTGCGAATGCCGAGCGCAATCGGATGCTCTGAATCTCCTTCAACTGCAAGCGCCAGCGCTAAGGCACGTTCCTCTGTCCAGCCCGCCGCGACAGTCATCCCGACGACCCCGAAACGCCCTTCCGTGAGTGTACCCGTCTTGTCAAAGATGACCGTATCAATCGACCGTGCTTCTTCCAACGCGCGCCGATCATGCACGAGGATTCCATTTCGCGCGCCCATTGCCGTGCTGATCGCCACAACCAGCGGAATCGCCAGTCCGAGTGCGTGCGGGCAGGCGATTACCAACACCGTCGCCACACGCTCGATGACTTCGATATTGAAGCCCATCGCCAATGTCCACGCAATGGCTGTGAGGATGGCGACCGCCAGCGCAACATAGAACAACCAGCCCGCCGCGCGGTCGGCTAGAATTTGCGTGTTGGATTTGCTGTTCTGCGCTTCATCGACGAGCCGCATGATTCCCGCCAGTGCCGTTTCGTCCCCCGTCGCTGTGACGCGCACACGCAGGCTGCCGTCGCCGTTGATGGTGCCGCCGATCACGTGGTCGCCGGGCTGCTTCTCGACCGGTTGGGATTCGCCCGTGATCATAGCTTCGTTCAGCGCCGACTGCCCTTCGACGATTTCACCGTCGGAGGGGATGCTCGCACCGGGACGTATCAACACCAGATCGCCATTTTTGAGTTCGGACACGGCAACCTGTTCAACTGTCCCATTCGAACTCAAACGCTCGGCTGTATCGGGCATGAGTTTTGCCAGTTCGTTGAGCGCGCCGGAGGCTTGACGCACGCTGCGCATCTCTAACCAGTGACCGAGCAGCATCACATCGATCAGCAGCGCCATTTCCCAGAAAAAACTCATCCCTGAACCTGTCGCCAGCGCGAATAGGCTGTAACCCAGTGCCACCGTGATCGCCATCGAAATGAGCGTCATCATCCCCGGTTTGCGTGTTTGCAGCTCTGGTACTGCCATCTGTAGGAAAGGGACACCGCCGTAGGCGAAGATGATGAATGAGAACAGGGGCGCGATCCACTCGCTGCCTGTGAATTGTGGCACGGTAAACCCGAACCATTCTTGGATCATAGGGCTGTACAACAGCACCGGAACGGTCAGCACGAGGCTGACCCAGAAGCGGTTGCGGAACATGATTTCATGACCTGCGTGCATTCCATCATGCCCCGCATGTGTGCTGTGAGCCGTATGCTTTCCTGCCCCTTCGTGATCATCATGCTGATGCATCGCGTCAACTGTTGAAGGTGCATGAGGATGCTTATGCCCATCATGGATGGTCTTCTCGTGTTCCATCGCTTATTCCTCTTGAATTTCGCTTACGGGTCATCCTAACAGAGGGATGTATTCGAGCGCACACGTCATCTGGCGCGTTTTTTCAAGCGATGAAAGTTGACAATGATTTTGGGGAACTGCGCACAAAATCGACAGAATGCGGCTATTTACGCCGATTTAGTTATTCAAAAAGTCGCCTACATCCTTCCGTCCGGCGGTCACGGTTTGAAGCCATTCTTTCACCACGTTTTCGCCTGCCTGCTGATAAAACGCGTTCAGGTCTTTGCCGCTCGGCACATGCACGCATGTCACGGTTCCAGAGAGCGCGGACAATTCCTCTGCCGCCTTTGCGCCCGCTGCATCGGCATCCATGCAGGCAATGATGCGCGGCACGCCGAGCAGCGACCCGTACCAGCGGCGGTCGATACGGGCATGACTCGCACTGCCAAGCGCGACCGAGCGTGCGAAGTCGCCGCCCACTTGGTAGGCGATCAGCGCATCGAACTCGCCTTCGGTGATGATGAGCGGCATGCCCGGCAGGATACGATCCGCCAGATACAGACATCCGCGAATGTTGCCGCCGCTCACCTGCTGATAGCGCTGCTCACCCGCCGCCCGCCGTACCTTGATCCCCCAGACCTCATCATCGACGATCCAAGGGATGAGAATGCCGCAGGGTACATTCAAGCCGTCGATCTC